>NZ_JAAGNB010000317.1:0-4433 GCF_010550475.1 Amycolatopsis sp. SID8362 | reverse complement strand
CGGCCGCCGCCGTCGCGCACCGTGCGCGGCCGGCCGAACAGGTCGGGGTCGCCGGGCGCCCCCGGCTGCTCGGTGGCCGGCGCCCGCTCGGCGTCCTGGTCTTCGGCCACGCCGAGCGGATCGGTGTAGGGATCGGGCAGTGCGGTGGCCGGGTAGCGGCGGCGGAACACTCCCCCGGCGGCCGCGACCTCGATCTCGAGGGACGTTTCCGTGCGTTCGGTCAGCAGCACGCGGGTGCCGTCCGGGCGCCGCACCGCGCGCAGGATCCCGGCGTCGTCGTGCTCGAACTCCGTGCGCCGCCCGAGCGGGTCGGTGCGCGCCAGCAGCCGGTTGTGCGGGCCCCATTCGCTGCGCGTGACGCCGCCGAGCTTGTCGGTCTCGGCCACCACGTTGCCCGCCGCGTCGAACTCGAAGACCTTCCGGTGCCCGAGCGAGTCGGTGGTCGTGGTGCGGCCTTCGGCGTAGGCGAGTGACCCGTCCAGGTAGCCCTGGTCGCCGACGGTCCGGACGCAGCGGCCGGCGTCGTCGTAGACGTACCGGTACCAGGCGCCGTTGTGGTCGGTCCAGCCGGTGAGCCTGCCCTCGGCGTCGTGGTCGTAGCGCGCGGGCCGGGGCGTGGAGTTGGTGCGCTGCGCGAGGTGGCCGTGCGCGTCGTAGTCGTAGCGCGCGACCGGGACGTCCCCGCCGGGCGAGAGGGCCCGCACGGCCCGGATCCGGCCGCCGTCGGTCTCGAACGCGATCCGCGCGCCCGCGGAGTGGGTCAGCAGCAGGGGCGCGCCGGCGGGGTCGCGGTCGAGTTCGAGGAACTCGCCGTCCTCGGTCCGGACTTCGCGCAGCAGCAGCTCGTTGTCGCCGCTGGGCGAGAACCGCCGGGCCTGCCCGCGGCCGGGGTCGGTGACCACGTAGTCGTCGCCGTCGGCGTGCAGCAGGCGCAGGGGCCCGTGCTGGGAAGCCGTGGCGGCACCCGGCCCGGGCAGCGGGAAGGTCAGCACCATCGCGTCGGCCGAGTGGTAGCGCACCAGGCCGGCGTCGAGGGTCAGCCGTTCGTCGGGCAGCGCCGTCCACGACGGGCCGAACCAGCGGCCGTCCCGGTAGGACGACACGTGGTTGCGGGTGACCAGCTCGCCGAGCGCGCCGGGCACCACCAGGTCGACCTCGGTGAACAGCACGTCGCCGGTCGCGACGTCGATCGGGTCGAACTCGCAGACCTTTTCGTCCGGTTCCTTGGTCTTCGCCGGGTCCTGACCGTCCTTTGGCTTGCCCTTCGGTGCGCCCGACGGCGTGGTGGAGTTCCCGTCGGGACCGCCGCGGGTCCCGGGCGGCGGCGCGTCCGGGCCGCCCTTGGGGGTGTCGTCGGGCCCCTTCGACGTCGGCGGCGGGTCGGTCTTGGGCGGCGTGTCGGGGCCGTCCTTGGCGCCGGAGGTGTGCGTGCCGTCGCCGCCCTTGCCGCCGGGGCCGTCGATTCCCTTGGGGTTGCCGTTGATGTCCGCGTGCTTCGGCGGCGGCCCGGCCTTGCCCGGCTTGATGTTCTTGAGCGCCTTGGCGGCGTCGGCGAACAGATCGCCGGCCCGCTTCAGCAGCGGCACCAGCGCCTTGAGCGCGGTGACCAGCCGCTTGACCAGGTCGGCGATCTTGGAGGCGGTCTTGGCGACGGCGCCGATGACCTGCGGGACCACCCAGGTAAGACCGATGCCGAGGGTGAACACCACCTGCAGCGCCCAGCTGATCAGGTGCCCGATCAGCTCCGCGATGATGTCCCGGACCAGCGCCCGCACCGCCGCCACGACTTCACCGGCGGTCTTGACGCCGCTGGAAGCGCCTTCGCAGCCTTTCTGCGCGGTCTCGAGCAGGGTGACGGTGTCCTGGGCCCGCTGGCGGTAGGTGTCGGCGGCGGCGCCGGTCCAGGAAGCGGTGTCGGCCTTGACCATCCCGGTCAGGTCCTCGCCGATGCTGCCCAGCTCGGTCGCGACGTTCTTCCAGGTCTCGGCTTGGGCGGCGATCTCGTCGGCGTTGCCGGTCAGCCCGTTGAGCGCTTCCTTGAGCGGGCCGACGTGTTCCATCAGCCACCCGACGCCGGCGGCGAGGATCGCCCCGAAGGGGTCCATCGCCATGGAAAGGGCGTCAAGCGCGGTGCCGACGGCGCCCATCGCGACCGAGGCCCAGTCGCCCGATTCGATCGCGGACTTCAGGTCGTTCGCCGACTCCAGCAGCGAAATGCCCGAATACGCCTTGGTCGAGTCCTTGGTCTCCGCGACCAGCGGGTTGCTGATGGCGCCCTACCTCCCCGTGAAACCGCCTGGAATCCCTCCATCAAAGCACGGAGCGCGGGGCGGGGTTCCGGGCACGCGGGCAAGTCGGGTGGCTGGTGCCCGAGCGCACCCGAAAGTGTGCCCGTGCTCCCTCGGCGGCTGTCCGGTCAGGCCCGCGTTGCCTCGCGACCGGTCGCCCCCATCGGCGGCATCGCGGTGGGTGGCGGTGTCTTGAATGAGTCATTCAGGACCTCCCGCGTCAGGGGCCCGGCAAAGTCGCGCCGGCGAGCGGGTGACCGTCCGCAAAGTCGCCTGGCCGCGTGGTCTGCCCGGCGCCGCGGGGATGTCATGAAAGGGTCGTTCATGTCGTCTGGTGAGGTGAACGACCCTTTCATGACATCGCGGACCGGCGAGCGCAGCCGCCACTGAGAAACCCTCGTTGCGGCATCCGGCGTAATTCGTCCCCGACCCGGTCACACCGGACGGCGTACGGCCGATACGTCCGGCAGGGATCTTCGTCACGGGGGCGGGGAAGTTCACGAGGGGGAACGATTCGTGCTGTTTTCATCGCGTTCGAGAAGCCGGGTGGCCGTGGTCGCCGTGCTGGCCGCGGCGCTGGTCACCACCGGCGCCGGTGTCGCGCACGCCACGGCGCCGCCGGACAACGACGACTTCGACGGTGCCGCCGTCGTCACCGCGCTGCCGTTCAGCGCGCAGGAGGACACCAGCGCGGCCACCGAGGCGGCCGACGACCCGGCGTGGTGCGAAGGATCCGCCTCGGCCGGGACGGTCTGGTTCCGGTACACCGCCACCGAGGACGGCCTGCTCCGCGCCTCGACCGCCGGCAGTGACCACCGGACGCTGCTGTCCGCGAACACCGGGGCGCGCGGGCACCTGCAGCCCGCGGCCGACGCCTGCGACTACGGCACGGACGCCACCATCACGTTCCACGCCACGGCCGGTACGACGTACTCGTTCCAGGTCTCCGGCATCGAAACCCCGGGCGGCGCGCTGTCGTTCTCGCTCGGCACGGTCGCGCCGGCGCCCAACGACGCCTTCGCCGCCGCCGAGACCGTGAGCGCCCTGCCGTTCACGCGGCAGCCGGACCTCTCAGTCGCCTCCGCCGAAGCCGGCGAGCCGGACTCGACCTGCGTGGACGACGAGGCCCAGCCCTCGGTCTGGTACTCCGTGCCGGCCGCGGACGCGGCGCGTTCGCTCACCGTGCAGGCTCAGGGGACCTACGCCGCCGCCACCGTCTACGCCGGGAACTCGCTGACGGCGCTGACCCAGGTCGCCTGCGACCGGAGCTCCTCGAACCCGGTCGCGTTCCGGGCGGCGGCCGGCACCGGTTACGCCGTCCGCTTCACCGGGGCGCACCAGAGCTACGGCGAGTTCAAGCTGGTGCTGGCCGAAGCACCGCCGCTGGACCCGGACGTCTACGTGTCGCCGAGGACGGCGACGGTGTTCGACAAGGTCGGCTTCTCGGCGTCGACGTGGAACTCGATCGACCGGCCGCTGGGCGGGACGTGGGACTTCGGCGACGGCCAGACCGCCCCGGTCGGCACCGACACCGTCTACCACCGCTACGCCGCCGACGGCGTCTACCCGGCCAAGCTCAACGCGACGTCGCCCGACGGGCGCACCGCGACGGTCGACACCCCGATCACGGTGATCACGCACGACGTCGGGATCGCCAAGTTCGTCGTCCCAACCTCGGCGCGGCAAGGGGAAAGCAAGCCGGTCTCGGTGGACGTGACCAACACGCGGTACGCCGAAACGGTCACCGTCGTGCTGTCCAAGCGGTCCGCGGACTCCTGGACCGAGGTCGGCCGGCTCACGCTGCAGGTGCCCGCGCGAGCCACCGGCAAGGTCCGGTTCCCGTTCTCCTACACCTTCGCCCCCGAGGACGCGCTCTCCGGCAAGGTCGCCTTCCGCGCCGAGGCCCAGTTGTCGTACCCGGTGGAGGACGCCTACCCGGCGGACAACACGGTGGTCTCCATCGCCACCACCGTCACGCCGCCCGCCACCCGCATCACCGCCGTCTGACCAGGGGGAACACCGTGAAATCGTTCATCCGTCCCTTCGTCGCGGGCGTGGCGGCCGTCACGGCCGCGCTGCTCGCGCCCGGCGTCGCCCACGCGGCCGCGCCGTCCAACGACGACTTCGGCGCCGCCACCGCCGTCA
>NZ_JAAGNB010000257.1:0-2054 GCF_010550475.1 Amycolatopsis sp. SID8362 | reverse complement strand
GGGCACTCCCGGCGCCGCCGGGATCGACGGCGCGCCCGACGGCCGGAACGCCGCCAGGTCCGGCAGCGGCCCCGGCGTCCGGTCCGCCGGGACGACGGCCTCGGCCACCGGTGCGATCCGGCTTTCCAGCTCCTCCCGGATCTCCCGCTCACCCCGCCCGCGCATCAGCAGCAGCACGAACGGGTCCGCGTCCAGCAGCCACGACGCCTGGAACGACAACGCCGCTGCGTGCCGGCACGGCAGTTCCCAGCCCGGGCAGTCGCACTCCGGGTCGAGGTCGCCGATCCCGGGCAGCAGGTGCACCCCGGCGTCGTCGGCCGCCTCGACCAGGTCGTGCGGCATGTCCCGGTCCAGCAGCGCCGCCAGGTGCCCGGACCGCGACGCCACCCGGTCGAAGAACCGCGTCCAGTCGCCGTCCGACAGCTCCGCCAGCCGCAGTTCCGTGCGGAACGGCCCGCCATCGGCGTCCTCGACCACCGCAGCGATCCGGCCCGGGCTGACCGTGATCGGCCCGACCAGCCCGGCCGCGGCGTACCGGCGGCCCTTCTTCAGCTGCCGCAGGTCCAGCGCGGTGTCCTCCATCGCGCCGACCCACGCCCGCCCCCACCACGACCGGGCGAACCGCCCGGCCGCTCCGAACGCGGGGAACCCGCGCACCCGGTCGTCGGTCATCCGCGGCTCCTCAGTTCGACGAGCTCCGCGAGCTCGGTGTCGGTCAGTTCCGTCAACGCCGCCTCGCCACCGGCCAGCACCGCGTCCGCCAGCGCCCGCTTCTCCCGCAGCATCGCCGCGATCCGGTCCTCGACCGTGCCCTCGGCCACCAGCCGGTGCACCTGCACCGGTTTCGTCTGCCCGATCCGGTAGGCCCGGTCGGTCGCCTGGTCCTCCACCGCCGGGTTCCACCAGCGGTCGAAGTGCACGACGTGGTCCGCGCGGGTCAGGTTCAGCCCCGTCCCGGCGGCCTTCAGCGACAGCAGGAACACCGGCACCGCACCCTCCTGGAACCGCGCCACCAGCTCCTCGCGGCGGGCCACCGGCGTCCCGCCGTGCAGCAGCTGCGTCGCGATCCCGCGCCCGGCCAGGTGCTTCTCCAGCAGCCGCGCCATGGCGACGTACTGGGTGAACACCAGCACCGCGCCGCCCTCGGCGAGGATCGTGTCCAGCAGCTCGTCGAGCAGCTCCAGCTTGCCCGAGCGGCCACCCGGCTCCTTGAGGTACTGCGCCGGGTGGTTGCAGATCTGCTTGAGCGCGGTCAGCAGCTTCACGATCCGCCCGCGCCGCGCCATCCCGTCGCTGGCGGCGATGTCGGCCATCAGCTCCCGCACCACCGCCTCGTACAGCGCCACCTGGTCCGGGCTCAGCGCCACCGGCCGGTCGGTCTCGGTCTTCGGCGGCAGCTCGGGCGCGATCCCCGGATCGGACTTGCGGCGCCGCAGCAGGAACGGCCGCAGCAGCCGCGAAAGCCGCTCGGCCGCCGCCGGGTCGCCGGACTCGATCGGCTTCGCCCAGCGCTCCCGGAACTCCGCCAGCGACCCCAGCAGGCCCGGCGCCGACCAGTCCAGGATCGCCCACAGCTCCGAGAGCGTGTTCTCCACCGGCGTGCCGGTCAGCGCCACCCGCGCCGCGGCCGGCACCAGCCGCAACGCCTTCGCCGTGCCCGAGCGGTGGTTCTTCACGTGCTGTGCCTCGTCGGCGACCAGCAGACCCCACCGCACGGCGGCCAGCGGCGCCGGATCGGTGCGCAGC
Organism: Amycolatopsis sp. SID8362; assembly: GCF_010550475.1. Classification (NCBI taxonomy): domain Bacteria; kingdom Bacillati; phylum Actinomycetota; class Actinomycetes; order Pseudonocardiales; family Pseudonocardiaceae; genus Amycolatopsis; species Amycolatopsis sp. SID8362. Next base: position 308 of record NZ_JAAGNB010000257.1, on the reverse strand, counting down.
GTGCCGTACGTCGTCAGCACGAACCCGTCGAGGTCCGCCAGCGAGCGGGCGCTGCCGTGGAAGCGCCGCACCGGCACCCCGGGGGCGAACCGGCGGATCTCGCGTTCCCAGTTGCCCAGCAGCGACGCCGGGCACACCACCAGCGTCGGCCCCGACGCGCGGTGCAGGTGCAGCGCGATCAGCGTGACCGTCTTGCCGAGGCCCATGTCGTCGGCCAGGCAGCCGCCGAGCCCCAGCCCGGTCACCGTGGCCAGCCACTGCAGCCCGCGCAGCTGGTAGTCCCGCAGCTGCGCGGCCAGCCCGGCCGG
>NZ_JAAGNB010000202.1:0-3029 GCF_010550475.1 Amycolatopsis sp. SID8362 | reverse complement strand
CGGCCGGGAGCCCGGTCGGCGGCCCGAGGTGCGCGAGCAGGTCGACGACCTGTCCGGTGTCGTGCTCGACGAGCCGCGCCAGCGCGGGACCGAACCGCGTCCAGACGGCGTTGCGCCCGGCATCGCCGGCTTCGGTCAGCCGACGGCGCAGGTGGGTGAGCACGACGGCGGGGTGCCGGCGGGCCAGCGCGGCGAGGTTGGGCACGGCGAAGTCCAGTTCGGGCAGCAAGGCCGTGACTGTGTCGGCTTCGCAGGCCGCCAGCACGGCGGCCGCCTCGTGGTCACCGAACCGCGCGCGCACCGAGGGCAGCAGCGCTTCGGCCCACGCGGTGGCGCCGGTGGCACGCACCACGCGGTAGAGGGTGTGCCGCCAGGCGAGGGGCGCGGTGGGCAGGGCCGCGGTGAGGACGTCGAAGTGCAAGCCGTGGCGAGCGCAGTGGACCATCAGCTGACCGGCGACCCGGAGGTCGGCCGTGCCGATGCCGCGGCGGATGTGCGTGTCGTCGGCCGCGATGACGGCCATCGTCGCGGCCCAGCCGCGGGGCAGCCCGGGAACGGCGTCCAGTTCCGCGAGCAGCGTGGTCAGCTCGGGGGAGCCGGCCAGCGCGCGTGCGGTGTCGGCGAGGACCCGCCGCCGGGCCGGCGCGGCCAGCGGATCGATCCGTGCGAGAAGGGCGCGCATGTCCATCTCGGGCATTGTTCCCGATCATGGGGGTCGCACCAACGCAATTACCGAAGTGCTCGGGAAACCGCTGGCATACTCAGGTCGTGACGGATCTTCCGGCGGACGTGGAGACGCATTGCCGGCAGCTGGCAGCGCAACGCCAGTGGCCGCCGGAGACCGAGGCGGCGTTCCGGGTGAGCGTCGCGTGGTATCGGGCTTTGGACGAGGGCTCCGAGCCTCGCCGGTACTTCGAGTACGTGGATCACGAAGGTCTGGTCGACGCGGGAGCCCGCTGGCTGTTCGAGGCCGTCATCGTCAACCACGAAACGGTGGCCATCAAACAGATCGAGCTGGATTCGTCCGGGGTGGTTCGCCGCTACTGGTGGCGGTATCTGGAGGATGACGCCGGCGGACTCGCCGATCAGGTACTGGACGGCGCCGAACCCGGCCTCAAGCCGGTTACCCGCTCTGCGTTCTATGCGCTGTGGAAGAGCAGCATCGACGAGTGAGCTGGTGACGGTGACCGAGGAGCTTGTGCGCGAGGTGACGTTCCCCAGCGCCGCTGGGGTGCTGGCGGGGTCGCTGGCCGTTCCCGATCGCAGTGCCCCGGTTCCGGGTGTGGTCATGGTCGGCGGGTCCGGACCGTCGGACCGAACCAACGACAATTTCTTCCCGCTGATCCGGGGGCACCTCGTGGCAGCCGGGCTCGCAGTCCTCTCCTACGACAAGCGTGGTGTCGGCGCGTCCTCCGGGGACTGGCTCGCGGGAACGATCGACGACTTCGCCGTCGACGCCGTTTCAGCGCTGAACTTCCTCCGCGCCGAGCCTGGTGTCCAGGCCGAGGCGACCGGGCTGTTCGGCCACAGCGAAGGAGGTTGGGTCGTGCTGCGCGCCGCCGCCCGTGAGGACGTGCCCTGGGTGGTCACCAACGGTTGCCCCGGTATGACACCCGCAGTTCAAGATCGTTATGCGCTGGCCACCGCACTCGCCGCCATCCCCGGTGTCACGCCGTCCGACGCCGAGATGACTTTGGCTGCGTACGACCGTCTCGTCGAAGCCGGTAGGCACGGCGCCGACTTCGCCGAAGCCAGCCGGTTCGTTCGAGCCTTTTCGATTCCCGCTGCCGTCCGCGAGTTGTTCGGCGAATACTGGTCCGAGATGAACGAAAGCAGTTGGGAGTTCACCAAGCGCAAACAGGACCACGACCCGATCCCGGACGTGCTGCGGCTGCGCTGCCCGCACCTGGCGACCTTCGGCGGTGCGGACGAACTGGTGCCCGTGGCGGACAGCGTCGCGCTGTTCACCGCGGCCGCCTGCCGGGCCGAACGGCATCCGCGAGCGACGCTGACCGTCGAAGTCTTCCCCCATGCCGACCACCGTGTTCGAGTACCCGGCGAACCCGCCTTGGTGACCGGTTTCGTCGAGACCCTGGCCCGGTGGATCACGGAGATGAACGCCCGCTCATCGGCATGAGCGCGCGCGTCACAGCTCCGCGATGGCGAGCAGCGTGTCCCGATCGTCCAGCCGGGACAGGCGCTCGTGCAGGGCGTCGGAACAGAGCCAATCGCGGATCGGCGCGGCCGGGTCCGGCGGGAACCACCACAGGCTCGGCTCGCCGCCGGCCGCCAAGTCGCCGGCCCAGAAGCGGGCCAGGCGCGCGATTTCCGCGTCGGCGCCGGTCACCGTGTCGAGGTAGCTCAACCAGGGGCGCAGGTCGTGGTCGACGTGGGCCGCCGCGCACACCAAACCCGCCACCGCGAGCGGAGGCCCCGCGAGCGCACGCGTCACCATCGCGCGAAGCTCACCGCGCACCGCGGCTTGCTCCTCCGCAGGCCACGTCGAGAAGCGGGCGTACGTCAAACCGCGCAGCAGCAGCGCGTCCGGTGAGGACTCCAGCAACCCGAGGATCCGGGGCGCGAGGCCACGCCACACCAGGCCGTACTGCTCCCGCGGCCAGTGGTCGGTGACCTCCCGGGCGAAGGCGCCCACCAGCTCGTCCGGCACCAGCGCGGGGTCGCCGCCGAGCAGGTCCAGATCGGACTGCGGGTAGCAGTACGCGCAACCGTCCACCCGCCCGACGCGGGGTACTCCGGCGAAGACCTGGCCGAGATCCATGCTCGGCACCTTACGGCGCCGAGTGGACAGATCCCGGACAGTCACCGTCGCGCGGGCAACTTCCGCGCCGGGTGCCGCGTTGATCGCGGTGCGGCGAGGGGAGCTTGCGTGGCGGAAAAGGGACGCTGGATCACGAAGGACGGGCGGCGGATCTTCATCCGCGCCGGGGGCGGCAAGGGCAAGGGGATGGTGGTCGCGGCGGTGGCCGCGCTCGCCGTCGCCGGTGGGGCGGGGGGTGTGGGGGCCTTCG
>NZ_JAAGNB010000155.1:0-1546 GCF_010550475.1 Amycolatopsis sp. SID8362 | reverse complement strand
CGGCCGGGGCACGCTGCGGCTGGCGCTGCTGGCGGCGATGCAGCAGCTCCCGCCGAAGCAGCGCGCGGTGCTGATCCTGCGGGACGTCCTGGAGTTCAGTGCCGCGGAGGTGGCCGGGTTCCTCGACACCACCGCCGCGGCGGTCAACAGCGCGCTGCAACGGGCGCGCGCGGGCCTCGGCGGGGTGTCGGTGGAGGAGGTCGCCGAACCGGCCGACGCGGCGGTGGCCGCGGTCCTCGACCGGTACGTGGCGGCGTTCGAACGCGCCGACGTCGCCGGGCTGGTCGGCCTGCTGGCCGACGACGTCGTCATGGAGATGCCGCCGGTGCCGCTGTGGTTCCGCGGGCGCGACGACTACGGCCGGTTCCTCGAGCGGTTGTTCGCGATGCGCGGCCCGGACTGGCGGATGACGCGCACGACGGCCAACGGCCAGCCCGCGCTGGTCGCGTACTGCCGCGACGACGCCGGGGTCTACCGGCTGCACACGCTGCAGGTGTTCACCGTGACGAAGGCGGGCGTGGCACACAACGTCGTGTTCGCCGATCCCGCCGTGCTGGCGTTGTTCGACCTGCCCGCGACTCAGCCGGCCGCGCGGGCCTCCGACGGGCGGCCGTAGGCGCCGCCGTCGTTGCTGCGCTGCAGCAGGCCTTCGTCGATCAGGTAGCGGCGCAGGGTGGCGTGGTCGTCGTGGACCATCACGAGCTTCTCGCGCACGTCCTGCTCGGTGTAGAGGCGGCCGGGCTCGAACCGCTCGGCGAGGGTGGCGAGCAGCAGCTGCCGCCGCTTGCCCGAATGCGGGATCGCGACGAGCCTGCCGTGCCGGAACAGCCCGTCGAGCGGGTCGGCGGGACCTTTCACGAGCGCCTCGCGGAAGACACCCGGCACCGCGCGGTAGTGGTCGCCGTCCGCCGTCACGAGACCCGCGTCGGTCAGCCGTCTGACGAGCTTGGCCGGGACCTCGCCCGCCGCGAGCCCCTCGGGCGCGGCGCAGATGCGGGCGAACAGCAGCAGCCGTTCGGGGTCCGAGAGAGCGGAGACCAGTGCTTCCGGGGCGGCCATGCCCGGAAGGTACCGGAAAACCTGGGCCTCGCGCCGCGGAACTCCGTGTACCGCAAGGCGAATCCCGCCGACCGCGCCGCGTCCGCCGGTCTGCTGGGCGTCGTGTTCCTGCCGCTGACCGTGTTCGACCCGCACCGCGGCCGTCGACGGGCCGCGCGGTAGGTTCCGCAGTGTGCCCCGTCCGACCGCGCCGGTGACCGTGCCCGAGGACGTCCTGCGCGTCTCGATCGTGGAGCGGCTCTTCGCCCGCGCCGACGACCCCCGGCCGCTGTACACCCACCAGGACCACACCCACGCCGCCGAGCACACGCTGACCTGGGCCGAGTTCGCCGCCCGGGTGCGGGTCGTCGCGGGGGAGCTGCGGCGGGCCGCCGAGCCGGGGGAGCGGGTCGCGATCCTGGCCGGCCAGGAGCTGGCCTACCCGCTGGCGTTCTTCGGCGCGCTGGCCGCCGGGCTCGTCGCGGTGCCGCTGATGCCGCCGTCGAAC
>NZ_JAAGNB010000117.1:0-2940 GCF_010550475.1 Amycolatopsis sp. SID8362 | reverse complement strand
GCAGGGAGTGCCCGCCGAGGGCGAAGAACCCGTCGTCCACCCCGACGTCGGCGATGCCCAGCACGTCGGCGAAGAGTCCACAGAGGACTTCTTCGCTCGGGGTGCGCGGTGCGCGGCTCGTGCTCGTGCGCTCCGGCGCGGGCAGCGCGCGGTGGTCGAGCTTGCCGTTGGCGGTCAGCGGCAAGGCGTCGAGCAGCACGAACGCCGACGGCACCAGGTGCTCCGGCAGCCGCTCGGCCAGGTACGCGCGGAAGTCGGCCGGCTCGCCCACGACGTAGGCCACCAGCAGCTTCTGCCCCGGCCGGTCCTCGCGGACGACGACGGCGGACCCGGTGACGGCCGGGTGCGTGCCCAGCGCGGTCCGGATCTCGCCCGGCTCGACGCGGAACCCGCGGATCTTGACCTGGTCGTCGGCGCGCCCGACGTACTCCAGGACGCCGTCGGCGCGGCGGCGCACCAGGTCACCGGTGCGGTACATCCGCTCCCCCGCCCGATGCGGGTTCGCGACGAACCGGACGGCGGTGAGGTCCGGGCGGCCCGCGTAGCCGTCGGCGATCCCGCCGCCGGCGGCGTACAGCTCGCCGACGACGCCGGGCGCGACCGGGCGCAGCCGCTCGTCCAGCACGTACGCGCGCTTGCCGTGCAGCGGGACGCCGATCGGGATCGGCGCGCCGGTGAGGTCGGCGCTCGTGACGCGGTGGGCGCTCACGAAGATCATGTTCTCGACCGGGCCGTAGGCGTTGGTGAAGGCCACGTCCGGGAAGGTCTCGACGGCCCGCGTGAGGTGCGCGACCGACGCTGCCTCCCCGCCGGTGTAGACCTCGCGCAGGTGCTCGAACACGCCGGGGTATTCGTCGAGGAGGAAGTTGAACAGGCTGGCGGAGAAGAACGCCGTCGTGACGCCGTGGCGCGCGACCAGCTCGGCGATGCGCGCGGGCTCGGGCTTCGGCCCCGGCTGCAGCACGCAGGCGGCGCCGGTGAGCAGGGCGCCGAACAGCTCGAACGCGAAGGCGTCCCACGAGACCGGCGCCGTCTGCAGCCAGACGTCCCCGCCGTAGCCCTGGCCGAGGACGGTGGTGGCGACGGCTTCGTGCGAGGCGACGACGCCCTTCGGGGTGCCGGTCGACCCGGAGGTGAACATGACGCAGGCGGGCCCGGCCGGAGACACCACGCGGTCCGGCGCGGTCGTCGTCGGCCGCGCGACGGACAGGTCGTCGAGCACGAACGGCGCGTCGACCTGCTCGGCGAGCAGCTGCCGCCGCTCGGCGGGGAACGACGGGTCCAGCAGCGTGTAGCCGCAACCCGCCTTGAGCACGCCGAGGATGGCGGCGACCAGGTCCGGGCCGCGGTCGAGGCAGATCGCGACGATCCGCCCGGCCGGGACGCCGGTCAGCAGCGCGGCGACGCCGTTGGCGCGGGCGTCCAGCTCGGCGTAGGTGACGGTCTCGGCCTCGAACAGCAACGCGGTCGCGTCCGGCGTGCGGCGGGCGTGCCCCTCGATGACCTCGTGCAGCGTGACCGCCGGGGCGGCCGGCGCGAGCATGCCACCCGTCGTGGCCTGGTCGAACTCGGCGGCGTCGAGGACGTCGAGGTCGCCGAGCCGGATACCGGGGTTGTCCGCGACGGCGGCGAGGACGCGGAGCAGGCGCCCGGCCAGTGCGGCGGCGGTCTCGCGGTCGAACAGGTCGCTCGCGTACTCCAGCAGGCCGGTCAGCTCGCCGTCGCGCTCCTCGAAGATCGCCGCCAGGTCGAACTTCGCGTAGCCGATGTCGACGCGCTCGCCGGTGGCGCGGACGCCGTCGATGTCCAGCTCGGCGGCGAGGTTGTTCTGCAGCACCAGCAGGACCTGGAACAGCGGGTGGCGCCCGAGCGAACGGGCCGGGTTCAGCTCCTCGACGACCCGCTCGAACGGCACCTCGGAGTGCTCGAACGCGGCCAGGCACGTCTCGCGGGCCCGGTCCAGCAGCTCGCGGAACGTCGGGTCGCCGCCGGTGGCGGTGCGCAGGACGACGGTGTTGACGAAGAACCCGACGAGATCGTCGAGGGCGGCGTCGATGCGGCCGGCGACCGGGGACCCGACGGGGACGTCCTCCCCGGCGCCGAGCCGGGTGAGCAGCGCGGCGAACGTGGCTTGCAGCACCATGAAGAGGGTCGCACCCGCTTCCGTGGCCAGCGCCGTCAGCTTCCGGTGGACTTCGGCGGGCACGTCCATGGCGACGACGCCGCCGCGGTGGCTCGCGACCGCCAGGCGCGGCCGGTCGGTGGGCAGCGGCAGTTCCTCGGGGGCTCCGGCGAGCGCGTCGCGCCAGTACGCGAGGTCGCGGTCGACCGGCAGTTCGCGTTGCCACAGCGTGTAATCCGCGTACTGGATCGGCAGCGGGGTCCACTGTGGAGCGTCTCCGGCGAGGCGAGCCGCGTAGGCCTCGCCGACCTGGCGCAGCAGCGGCGCCATCGACCAGCCGTCGCAGGCGATGTGGTGCACGACGAGCAGCAGCACGGCGGCGTCGCCGGGCAGGGCGAACAGCGTGGCGCGGATCGGCAGCTCGCGGGCGAGGTCGAAGCCGGCCTCGGTGGCGGCGGTCAGGTCCCGGTCCAAGGTGTCCTCCGTGGACTCCTGAGTGGTCCAGGGAACTTCACCGCCGGGCAGGACGCGCTGCACCGGCTCGTCGCCGACGTCGCGGGTGAAGACCGTCCGGAGGGCTTCGTGGCGGGCGACGACGTCGCCGACGGCCCGCCGCAGCACCTCGGTGTCGATCGGGCCGGTCAGGCGGACGGCCTGCGGGACGTGGTAACTCGCGTTCCGGGTGTCGGCCTGGTCGAGGAACCACAGCCGCCGCTGGGCGAACGAGAGCGGCATCGGCTCGGGCCGCGGCCGCGGGGTCAGCGGCACGCGCGCCGGGGCCGCGCCTTCGAGGAGCTGGGCCAGCCCGGCCGGGGTCG
>NZ_JAAGNB010000078.1:0-3475 GCF_010550475.1 Amycolatopsis sp. SID8362 | reverse complement strand
CCTCGGCCGGCAGCAAGGCGAGCGCAACAAACGCGCCACGCCAGGCTTGCCCCGCGGCGCGGACTACAAGCCCCGCACCGGCACCGCGTTCGTGCACACCGTCATCGACGACCACTCCCGCGTCGCCTACGCCGAAATCCACACCGACGAAACCGCGGTGACTGCCACCGCTGTCCTGCGCCGGGCCGTGGCCTGGTTCGCCGATCTAGGCGTGACTGTCGAACGCGTGTTGTCCGACAACGGCTCGGCCTACCGGTCCCACGCTTGGCGCGAAACGTGCGCCGAGCTGGGCGTTATCCCGAAACGGACCCGGCCTTACCGGCCTCAGACGAACGGCAAGATCGAACGTTTCCACCGGACCCTGGCCGACGGGTGGGCCTACGCCCGCTTCTACCCGTCCGAGAGTCTGCGGCGGGCGGCGCTACCGGACTGGCTGCACTTCTACAATCACCATCGACCCCACAGCGCAACCGGCGGCAAGCCGCCGGTCACCCGGCTGACCAACCTCCCCGGACATCACATCTAGGCCCCGATAGGGTCGGCTGTCGTGACCTTTGTGAACGACCGGGCCGCCGGCCCCGACCCCACGGACGCCCTGTCGTCGGTCCCCGCGGCCGGTTCGCGCCGCGGTACGCCGCCGGTGGGCAGGCTGAAGTTCTGCTACGGGCCGATGGACTGCGGAAAGTCGACGCTCGCGCTGCAGATCGACCACAACCACGCCCGGCAGGGCCGTCGGGGCCTGATCCTGGTGCGCCACGACCGTTCGGGCGCGCCGCAGATCTCCAGCCGGATCGGCTTGACGCGGCAGGCGGTGGAGGTCGTCGAGGACACCGATGTGCGGGACCTGGTGCGGCAGGAGTGGGCGCGGGGGCAGCACGTGGACTACGTCGTGGTGGACGAGGCGCAGTTCCTCTCCCCCGCGCAGGTCGACCAGCTGGCGGAGCTGGCCGACGAGGTCGAGATCGACGTGTACTGCTTCGGGATCGCGACGGACTTCCGGAGCCGGTTGTTCCCGGGTGCCGCTCGTCTGTTCGAACTGGCGGACGAGCTGCAGCCGGTCCAGGTGGAGGTGCTGTGCTGGTGCGGGCTGCCCGGGCGGTTCAACGCGCGGGTGGTCGACGGCGAGGTCGTGCGCGAGGGCGATACCGTCGTGGTGGCAGATACCGAACAATCCGTAGTTGAAACTTCAGCTTCAGCACGTTTTGAGGCCGAATTCGCTACGGTGCGTTATCAGGTATTGTGTCGCCGCCACTTTCGATCGGGTGACTTGGGGCCGGTTACTGCCCATCACGGTCAGTTACGGTTGACCTGAGTCAGGCCCCAGTAGCCCATCCGGGGGATATCAGCACTAAGAAGGCCGTATTGACGTCACGCCGGAGCGCGAAACGCCTCCTACTAGAGGAAGCTGATCCCGGCGGGTGACGCAGCTCATCGTGAGCAACGACATGGTGTCCCGGGAATCCCCGGGGGCCCCGAGTCGTTGCATAGGGTGAGCATCACCCTGGCTCCACCCCGGAGCTGACTGAAAGGACCCCACTATGGCCGACCGTGTTCTTCGTGGAAGCCGGCTGGGAGCGGTCAGCTACGAGACCGACCGCAACCACGACCTCGCTCCACGCCGCACCGTGCGCTACGCATGCCCGAAGAACCACGAGTTCGAGGTGCCGTTCTCCGACGACGCCGAGATCCCGACGGTCTGGGAGTGCCGCCTGCACGGCAGCGAATCGGAGATCGTCGACGGCGGGCAGCCCGAGCAGAAGAAGGTCAAGCCGCCGCGCACCCACTGGGACATGCTGCTGGAACGGCGCACGATCCCCGAGCTCGAGGACCTGCTCAACGAACGTCTCGCCGAGCTGAAGGGCCGCCGGACCTCCCGGTCCGCGTAGTCCTGCCCGGCCCGTAGCCACCGCTCCCACCACAACGGAAAGGCCCCCGCGACCTCCCCCCGCGGGGGCCTTTCGCCTACCCGGACCCGGGTCCGCCGCCTTGGCGATGTAGTGAATGACTCATTCATGTCGTCTGACGACATGAATGAGTCATTCACTACATGCGGGGGTCAGTGGTGCGGGCTGAACGGGCCCTGCAGTGCCGCCCACTGCAGGAGCATGATGGTCTTCGCGTCGGCGATCTCCCCCGTGCCGATCATCTTCAGCGCGTCCTCGAACCGCAGTTCCACCACCTCGATGTCCTCCCCCTCCTCGGCGATCCCGCCGCCCGCGCCCCGGTCGGCCGGGTCGTACGGCGCCGCGTAGCAGTGCAGGCGCTCGGTGACCGAGCCCGGGCTCGTGTAGACGTCGAACACGTGCTCCAGCGCACCGATGCGGACGCCCGTCTCCTCCTCGGCCTCCCGCCGGATCGCCGTCTCCGCGTCGTCGGTGTCCAGCAGGCCCGCGGCCGTCTCCAGGAACATGCCGTCGGGGTGGTCGTTGACGTAAACCGGGTAGCGGAACTGGCGGGTCAGCAGCACGGTCCCGCCGACCACGTCGTAGAGCAGGACCGTGGCGCCGTTGCCGCGGTCGTAGGTCTCCCGCTGCTCGGTCGTCCAGCGGCCGTCGCGGTGCTGGAACTGGAACGTCGTACGGCGCAGGACGTACCAGGCGTCCGACAGCAGTTCGACGTCGGTGACCCGGACGCGCGGGTTGCGGGACAGGCTTGTCGGAGAGGTCATGGCGCGACCATAATGTGCACGAGCCGGAAGAAACAAGGAGGATCGTGCATGTTGGTCGGGGAACGCCGTGAACTGCTGCTCGCCCGGCTGGCGGCCGAGGGCAAGGTGCTGGCGAAGGACGTCGCCGCCGAACTCGGGGTCTCCGAAGACAGCATCCGCCGGGATCTGCGCGACCTGGCCGCGGCCGGGCTGTGCCAGCGCGTCTACGGCGGGGCGCTGCCCGTCTCCCCCGCGGTCGCCGACTACGCCGGGCGGGCGGCCATCGCCGTCGACGGGAAGGACCGGGTCGCCGCGGTCGCCGCCGGGCTGGTCCGGCCCGGGTCGACCGTCATCCTCGACGGCGGCACGACGACGCTGGCCGTCGCGAACGCCCTCCCCCGTGACCTCGAAGCCACCGTCGTCACCCACAGCCCGACCGTCGCCGTCGCGCTGCTCGGCCACGCCGGCGTCGAGGTCTTCCTGCTCGGCGGCCGGCTGTTCCGGCACTCCGCGGTCACCTGCGGCGCCGCCGCGGCCGAGGCCGCCCAGGCGATCAGCGCCGACGTCTTCCTGCTCGGCGTCACCGGCGTGCACCCCGAGGCCGGGCTCACCACCGGGGACGCCGAGGAAGCCGCGATGAAGCGCACGCTGGCCCGGCGCGCGGCCGACACCTACGTGCTGGCCAGCGCCGAAAAGCTCGGCACGGCGTCCCGGTTCACCGTGCTGCCCTTCACCGACGTCGCCGGCGTGATCACCGACTCCGACGACCAGAACGTGCAGGAACTTGCAGCTCGGGGTGTGCCGATCCTGCGGGCGTGACCTCGGTGA
>NZ_JAAGNB010000024.1:0-1326 GCF_010550475.1 Amycolatopsis sp. SID8362 | reverse complement strand
TCTCGGCCGCGCGGCCGGCCAGCAGCCGCCCTTCCGGGGTCAGGCGGATGCCGCGGCCGGCGCGCTGGACGAGCTTGGCGCCGGTGGCCACCTCCAGGCGGGACAGGTGGTGGCTCACCGACGGCTGCGAATAATGCAGCTCGCGGGCGGCCGCGGTCACCGACCCGTGCCGGGCCACCGCGGCCAGGACCTTCAGCTGGACCTTTGGACGTCATGTCCGGGCCCGGGCCATCCTGGGTGCCGACCCCGAGGAGGCACGACGATGACGGTGACCTGCGACCTCACGATCACGCTCGACGGCTACGCGGCCGGCCACCGCCAGACCGAGCAGCGCCCGTTCGGCGACGACGGTGGCGACGGCTGGGGCGACCGGTTGCACGCCTGGTACGGCGAAGGCCGCGAGGTGCACCCCGCCGAGTTCGACCGGATGCTGACGGCGAAGGCGTTCATCATGGGGCGCAACATGTTCGGCCCGGTGCGCGGTCCGTGGGACCGGCCGTGGACGGGCTGGTGGGGCGACGAGCCGCCGTACCACGGGCCGGTGTTCGTGCTGACCCACCACCCGCGTGACCCACAGCCGATGGCCGGCGGCACCACGTTCCACTTCGTCACCGACGGCATCGAAGCCGCGATGGAACGCGCGCGCGAAGCGGCCGGGGACGGCGGCATCTCCGTCCACGGCGGCGCGACCACCGTCAACCAGTACCTCGCCGCGGGCCTGATCGACGAGCTGCGGCTGCACGTCTCCCCGTTCACCCTCGGCGCCGGCGTCCGGCTGTTCGACGGCGTGCCGCCGCTGAACCTCGAGCAGCTGGACGCGCGCTCGACGCCGTCGGTCACGCACCTGCGGTATCGCGTGCTCCGCTGAACCTCCCCGTGGTGAGCACGAGCCGGCCGAAGACCTCGCCGGCGTCCAGCTTCCGGTGCGCCGCTTCGGCCTGCTCCAGCGGCAGCACCTCGTGCACGACCGCCCGCAGGCCGCCGGCGAAGACGTCGGCGGTGGCGGCGGACCGGTCGGGCATCGGCACGATGTCCGCGCTGAAGGTCGCGAACGACAGCGACCGCCGGAACTCCGCCAGCAGCTCCTTCCCGAAGTCGGCGGGCGGTTCGCCGCCCAGCACGCCGACGGCGACCAGGCGCCCGTTGGGGTTGAGCTTGCCGAAGAACGACGGGAGAGCCGGGCCGGCCACGATGTCGAGGATGACGTCGAAGCCCCCGGCTCCCCCGCCGTCGCGGCCGAGCACGTGGGTCGCGCCCAGCTCCCGCAGGCGCTCGCCGCGCTCGGGCGACGACGTCGTCACCGCGATCGCCCCGGCCCCGCCGCGG
>NZ_JAAGNB010001106.1:0-35937 GCF_010550475.1 Amycolatopsis sp. SID8362 | reverse complement strand
GTCATCCCGCAGCGCGGCTGGAACTTCGGCGCCCGGCTGGCGAATGCCCACGCCGACGCCGACGCGGTGCACGCCGGCCTGCCGATCCTGCAGATCGGCATGGACACCCCGCAGGTCACCCCGGCGTCCCTCGCTTCGGCCATCGCACCGGTGCGGCACGGCGGGCGCGACTCGGTGCTCGGCCCGGCCGAAGACGGCGGCTGGTGGGCGCTGGGGCTGGCCGAGCCGCGGCACGCGCAAGTCCTCGCGGGTGTCCCGATGTCCCGCGACGACACCGGCGAACGCACGCTGCTCGCGCTCGGCAGATGCGGCCTGCGCCCGGCAACGGCCGCTCGTCTGTCCGATGTGGACACGATGGCGGACGCCCGCGCGGTCGCGGCGGCGTGCCCGGACGGCCGGTTCGCCCACGCCGTCGCGGCCGTCGGCGGACGGGTGGTCGTGTGATGACGACGTTCGCGGGCCACGAGTTCGACCTCGGGCTGCTCGGCCACCGCTGCTGGCTCGAGCTGGCGACCGGCGAGCGGATCGAGCTGCCGGTCGAACGCTGGACCGAGCCCTCCGACGGCGACGACGTCCTGCTCGACGCCTGTTCCGGCCCGACCATCGACCTCGGCTGCGGTCCGGGCCGGCTCACCGCGGCACTGGCCGGCCGCGGCGTCGTCGCGCTGGGCGTGGACAGCTCGCGCACGGCGGTCGGCCTGACCCGCCACCGCGGCGGGAACGCGTTGCACCGCAACGTGTTCGACCACCTGCCGGGCGAAGGCCGCTGGCGGCACGCCCTGCTCGCCGACGGCAACATCGGCATCGGCGGCGACCCGGCGGCCCTGCTGCGCCGCACCGCGCAGCTGATCGCACCGGACGGAGACGTCCTCGTCGAACTGGAACCACCCGGCCACGGCCTGCGCCACGAGCGCGTCCGGCTGCGCCCGGGTCACGCCGACGTCGCGTGGTTCACCTGGGCGTGGGTCGGCGTGGACGCGATCGCCGAAGTCGCCGTACGCGCCGGCCTGCGCGTCGACTGGACCACCCGCCACGGCCACCGCTGGTTCGCGCGATTGGAGCACCGGTGAAACTGCCGATCCCGAAGGAAGAACAGTTCCGCGCACCGGCGCACGACGAGCGCGTGACGTCGAAGATCGGCCTGGCCCTGGCGATCACGTTCACGACGTGCTTCGTGACCGGGCTGATCAGCCACCTGATCCAGCACCCACCGGGCTGGTTCTGGTGGCCCAGCCGCCCGGTCGGCCTCTACCGCGTCACCCAGGGCCTGCACGTGATCTCCGGCGTGGCGTCGATCCCGTTGCTGCTGGCGAAACTGTGGAGCGTCTACCCGAAGCTGTTCGGCAGGCCGCTCGTCCGCTCCCTCCCGCACGCCTTGGAGCGGCTGTCGATCCTGGTGCTGTCGGGCGCGGCGTTCTTCGAGCTGAGCACCGGCCTGCTGAACGTGGCGCAGAACTACCCGTGGGGCTTCTACTTCCCGCAGGTGCACTACGCGGTCGCGTGGCTGGCGATCGGCTCGATCCTGGTGCACGTGGCGGTGAAGCTGCCGATCATCCGCCGCGCCCTGACCCGCACCACCGCCGAGGAGCCCCCACCCACCGGCCTCTCCCGCCGGGGTTTCCTCCTCACCACGGGGCTGGCCACCGGCACCGCGGTCGTCGCCACCGCGGGCGCGACGGTCCCGTTCCTGCGCGGTGTTTCGGGCCTGTCGTGGAAAACGAGCAAGGGCACCCAGAACCTCCCGGTGAACCGCACCGCGGCGGCCGCGGGCATCGCGTGGTCCCCGTCCTGGCGCCTCTCGGTGACAACCCCGCGCGGCACGACGAAGTTCTCCCTCGACGAGCTGCGCGCACTGCCCCAGACGACGGCGGAACTCCCGATCGCGTGCGTGGAGGGCTGGAGCCAATCGGCCACCTGGCGCGGCATCTCCCTGCCCACCCTCCTGAAAGCCACCGGCGCGCCACCCGGCACCGCGCTCCGGGTGTCCTCAATGGAGCGTTCCGGGCTCTACGGCGTCAGCACCCTCCCCGGCGAGCACACGGCCGACGAGCTGACCCTGCTTGCCCTGGAACTGAACGGCGAAAACCTGGACATGGACCACGGATTCCCGTGCCGGATCATCGCCCCGAACCGCCCGGGCGTACTGCAGACGAAGTGGGTCACGAAGCTGGAGGCGCTGTGAAAACCGCCCGTGCGCTCCTCGCCCTCCCTGGCCTCGCGGCATTGGCGTGGGGCGTGGTGCTGTTCGCCGAGTACGCGCTCCCGGTACGTCCGGACGTGATCGCGACAGCCACCTGGATAGTCGGCGGCCCGATCATCAACGACGGTGTGATCGCGCCCCTCACCGCGGTACTCGGCGTCGTGCTGGCCCGCCTCGTGCCACACCCGTGGAAAACCCCGGTGGTGGCAGGAACCGTGATCACCGGCGTCCTGGCGATCGTGGCGTTCCCCCTGCTCTGGCGCCCGTACGGAACCGCGCCGATGCCCGGCCTCCACGACGGCAATCCAGCCCTGGGCCTGGCCCTCACAGTGGCGGCGGTCTGGCTCGCGGTGATCGTGGTCGCCCTCGTCATCCACGTGCGCCGCCCCGCAAAGCCGGCCACTTCCGCAACGACACCACCGCCCTCGCCCGGCGCACCAGCCGCGCCTCCAGGCGCCCAGGCCAATCCACCCGGCACACCGGCCGCACCTCCAGGCGCCCAGGCCAACCCGCCGGTCCGACCGGATACGCCGCCCGCCCCAGGCGCCGTACGGCCTGGCCCTGACCAGCCCGCCCAAGCCGACCCGGCCACCACTCCGGACCACCCCCGCACCTGAACCCCCGCACAAATGCGGCCACGCGCGACCGGCATCGAATGCCTGGGTCGCGCGTGGCCTTGTGGGTCCGGCCCCGGTTTCGGGAGTCGAGCCGAAGCTGGTCTCGGCCGCGCCAGGGCGGCCGAGCGTCTGGAAGGGATCAGTTGGGCTGGACGGGCTGCCCGCCGAGCGTGACCTCGACCGTGCGGCCGTCGGCCAGGGTGAAGGTCGCCTTCTCGTCCGGGGCGCGGGTGCGCACCGCCGCGACCAGCGTGTCGGCCGAGTCGATGGTGCGGTCGTCGATCTTCGTGACGACGTCACCCTCCTTGAGGCCGGCCTTCTCCGCCGGGCTGCCCGCGGTGATGGCGCCGAGCTGCGCGCCGCCCTGCGGGGCGTCCTTGACCTGGGCGCCGATGTAGGTCTGCACCGCCTGGCCGGTCTTGATGATCGTGTCCGCGGTGCGGCGGGCCTGGTCGATCGGGATGGCGAAGCCGATGCCGACGTTGCCGCCCTCGGACGCGCCCTGGCCCTGGCCGCCCTGGCCGGACTGCGGGCTGTAGATCGCCGAGTTGATGCCGATGACCTGGCCGGCCATGTTCGCCAGCGGGCCGCCCGAGTTGCCAGGGTTGATCGCCGCGTCGGTCTGGACGGCGTCCATCACCGTCGTCTGGTCGCCGGTGCTGCCGCCCGCGCGCACCGGCCGGTGCAGCGAGCTGACGATGCCCGAGGTGACCGTGCCGGCCAGCTCGAACGGCGAGCCGATGGCGACGACCGACTGGCCGACCCGCAGGTCGTCGGAGCGGCCGAGCTCCACCGGGGTCAGGTTGTTCACGCCGGTGACCTTGACGACCGCGATGTCGGTCGTCGGGTCGCGGCCGACGACCTTCGCGGCCGCCTTCCGGCCGTCCTGGAACACGGCCTGGATCTGACCGCCGTTCGCGGCGACCTCGACGACGTGGTTGTTGGTCAGGATGTAGCCGTCGGTGCTGATGACGAACCCGGAGCCCTCGCCGGCCCCCTGCTGCCCGCTCACCTGCAGCTCGACGACGCTCGGCGACAGCTTCTGCGCCACGGCCTCGACCGAGCCGGCGGGCGCGTTGCCCGTCTGCTGGGCCGGCTTCGGCGCGTCGAGCGCGTTGCTGCCAGGGCCGGACGAGCCGCCGGTGAGATACCCCACCGCACCGCCCGCGATGCCGCCGACCAGCAGCGCCACCAGCGCGACACCGGCGAGCAGCTTCCCGCCGGAACGCTTCGGCTGCGGCGGGGCAGGCGTGCCGTACGCGGCCGTCCCGGGCGCGCCGTACGGGTTCGCCGGCGGGTAGACGCTCTGCTGGGTCTGGCCGGGCGGCAGCTGCGCGCCCTGGGCGGACCAGGGGTTCGCGTTCTGCGCGCCGTACGACGGATCGGCCCCGGTCACCGCGTGGTAGGACGGCTCGGAGTACTGCGGCGCACCGCCGGACTCGGGCTTGGCCTGCTCACCGTACGGGTTCCCCGCCCAACCGCCCTGGGCCGCCTGCTGGCCGGTCTCGGGCTGCCGCGGCGCCGCGGGGTCGTGCGTGCTGGGGTCGTTCTCGGTCATGTCATCACCTTGCGGGACGGTCCTGAGAGGTTCCTGAGCCGAACCTGTGCATCGGAGATGAGTATGGCCGGGATCAGCCCGCCGCGCGGAGCCGTTCCGCGATCTGCTCGGGCGTCGCGTCGTTGATCCAGACCGCCATGCCCGATTCGGACCCCGCCAGGTACTTCAGCTTGTCCTTCGCGCGCAGCACGGAGAACAGTTCCAGGTGGAGCCAGCCGAGTTCGCGGTCCTGGCGCACCGGCGCCTGGTGCCACGCCGCGATGTACGGCAGCGGCCGGTCGTACAGCGCGTCGCAGCGGCGCAGCACGTCCAGGTAGACGTCGGCGAAGTCGTCGCGCTCGGCGTCGGTCAGCGCGGGGATGTCCGCGACCTGCCGGTGCGGCACCACGTGCACCTCGACCGGCCAGCGCGCGGCCGGCGGCACGTACGCCGTCCAGTGCTCGCCGGACGCCACCACGCGCGCACCGGACTTCTGTTCGGCGGCCAGCACGTCGCCGAGCACCGGACGCCCGTGCTCGGCCTGGTAGGCGCGGGCGACGTCGATCATGCGCGCGGTTTTCGGCGTGACGAACGGGTAGCCGTAGATCTGCCCGTGCGGGTGCGAAAGCGTGACGCCGATTTCCTCGCCGCGGTTCTCGAACGGGAAGACCTGTTCGACACCGGGCACTTCGGACAGCGCGGCCGTGCGGTCGGCCCAGGCGTCCACCACGGCCCGCACCCGCTTCGCGCTCAGCTGCGCGAAAGAACCGTCGTGGTCACTGGTGAAGCAGACGACCTCGCAGCGCCCGCGGCCGGGCGCCACCGGCACCAGCCCGAAACCATCCACAGTGGATGGTTCGCCGACGACGTCTTCGGCGAAGGACGGGAAGCGGTTTTCGAAGACGACGACGTCGTAGTCGCTTTCGGGGATCTCGCTCGGCTTGCCGGGCTTGGTCGGGCACAGCGGGCACAGGTCGGCAGGCGGCTTGTAGGTCCGCGTCTGCCGGTGCGCGGCCATCGCGACCCATTCACCGGTCAGCGGGTCGCGCCGGATCTCCGACGTGGCCGAAACCGGCGGCAGGTCGCGGGTGTCCTCGGCGACGCGGTCGGGCGCGCCGGGCTGGTCGAAGTAGATGATCTCCCGGCCGTCGGCCAGGTGTCGTACGGTCCGCTTCACGCTTCTTGGGCCTCGTCCGTCTCCGCCGTCTCGGCGATCATGAGTTCTCCCACCCGTTCGGCGAGCCTTTCCTTGGCCTCGTCCGGGATCCCGTCGTCGGTGACGACGACGTCGGCTTCGTCCAGGTCGGCGATCGTGGAGATCCCGACGGTGCCCCACTTGGTGTGGTCGGCGAGCACGACCAGCTTGCGCCCGGCCTCGACCAGCGCGCGGTCGGTCTCGCTCTCGGTGAGGTTCGGCGTCGTGAACCCCGGCCCCTCCGCCATCCCGTGCACGCCGAGGAAGACGACGTCGAGGTGCAGCGACCGCAGGCTGTGCACGGCGACCGGCCCGACCAGCGCGTCCGACGGCGTCCGCACGCCGCCGGTCAGCACGACCGTGCGATCGGGCTGCGTCGAGCCGCGGAGCACGTCGGCGACCTGGATCGAGTTGGTCACGATGGTGAGCCCCGGGATGGCGTCGAGCGCCCGCGCCAGCGTCCACGTGGTGGTGCCGGCGGAGATGCCGATCGCGGTGCCGGGCCGGACGAGCGTCGCGGCGAGCTCGGCGATGGCTTCCTTCTGCGCGCGCTGGCGCACGGACTTCGCCTCGAACCCGGGTTCGTCGGTGCTCTTGCCGACTACCGAGGTGGCGCCGCCGTAGACCTTCTCGACCAGCCCGCGCCCGGCGAGCACGTCGAGGTCGCGGCGCACCGTCATGTCGGACACGCCCAGCCTGGTCACGAGGTCACTGACCCGGACCGCCCCGGTCCGGCGTGCCTCTTCCAGGATCACCGCCTGTCGCTGACGCGCCAGCACCGTTCAACTCCGTCCCCGTCTAGCCCAACCACACAAAATCCTACACGATTCAACACGGGATCTGCTGGGTAGATCGGGGTGAACTTCGGAACCGCAGGTCAGCCGGGCGCCCCCGGCAATCGAATCGTCATCAACGCGCCACCTTCCGGCGCCTGCGAGGCGTACACCGCGCCGCCGTGCCGTTCCGCCGCGTGCTTCACGATCGCCAGCCCGAGCCCCGAGCCGGGCAGCGTCCGCGCCTCCGACGAGCGGTAGAAGCGGTCGAACACCTTGGGCAGGTCCTCTTCGGCGATGCCCGGGCCGGCGTCGGCCACCTCGACGACCGCCGTGCCGTCGCCGAGCGGGTACAGCCGCACCCAGACCGTCGACTCCGGCGGCGAGAACTTCACCGCGTTGTCGAGCAGGTTCAGCACCGCGCGCTCGATCGAGCTGTTGTCGCCGGTGAGCACCCACGGCTGCAGCGACACGTCGAAGTGGATCTCGCCCGCGCGCCGCCGCGCCCGGTCGAGCGCCCGCTCGACGACGTCCAGCAGCTCGACGCGTTCGAAACGCTCGCGCGGCTCGTCCTGGCGCGCGAGCTCGACGAGGTCGCCGATGAGCTGCGTCAGCTCGTCGAGCTGGCCGCTGATGTCGGCGACGATGTCGGTCCGGTCGGCGTCCGGCAGCGGCGGCGCGCCCGGCTTGCTGGCGGCGAGCAGCAGCTCGAGGTTGGTGCGCAGCGACGTCAACGGCGTCCGCAGCTCGTGGCCAGCGTCCGCGACCAGCTGGCGCTGGCGTTCCTGCGAGTCCGCGACCGTGCCGAGCATGGTGTTGAAGCTCGTGGTGAGGCGCGCGAGCTCGTCGTCGCCGCTGACCGGGATCGGCCGCAGGTCGCCGGTCTTGGCGACGCGCTCGGCGGCCGACGTCAGCCGCTCGACCGGGCGCAGGCCGGTCCGCGCGACCGCGGTGCCCGCCGCGGCCGCCACCAGGATGCCGGCGCCGCCGATGAGGAACAGCACCAGCGCGAGCTCGTTCAGCGTGCGCTTGGTCGGCCCCATCGACTGGGCGAGCACGATGGCCTCGCCGTGCCCGGTCGGCAGCGCGACCACGCGGCTGTCGGTGCGGAAGTCCGTCCGCATCGATTGCGGGGAGTCGCCGTTCGCGACGGCCAGCTCGTCCTGGCCGAACGGCGGCGCCGAGCTCGACAGCGGGTACGTCATCACGGCGTGCGCGACGTCGGGCGCGGCGCTGAGCTGCCCGATCTGCAGGTCGGCGCTGGCGAGGAACGCGCCGGGAACCTGCCGCAGCTCGGTCTGCACCTGCGGCGAGTCGGCGGCGGCCTGCGCGCGGGCCATCAGGCTGTCGTCGAGCTGCTGGTAGAGGTTGCTGCGCACGACCATGTACGCGCCGATCGACACCAGCGCGACGGCACCGGCGACGCAAGCGGCGGCGAGCAGCGTCACCCGGCCGCGCAGGGAGAACCGGCGCGTCCCCCAGCGCGTGCCCCGGGGATCGCCGGGCTCGATCACGGCGGGGTTTCCCTCAGGACGTACCCCACCCCCCGCACCGTGTGGATCAGCCTCGGCTCCCCCTCGGCTTCCGTCTTGCGGCGCAAGTAGCCGACGTAGACCTCCAGCGCGTTGCCCGACGTCGGGAAGTCGTAACCCCATACTTCCTCCAGGATCCGGCCACGCGTGAGGACGTGCTTCGGGTAGGAAAGGAACAGTTCCAGCAGGGCGAACTCGGTCCGGGTCAGGCTGATCTCCCGGCCGCCGCGGCGGACCTCCCGGGTGCCCGGGTCGAGCGTCAGGTCCGCGAAGGACAGGATCTCCGAGGCCTGCCCGTTCTGGGCGTCCGGCGAAGCGCGACGCAGCAGCGCCCGCAACCGGGCCAGCAGCTCTTCCAGCGCGAACGGCTTCGGCAGGTAGTCGTCGGCGCCGGCGTCCAAGCCGGACACCCGGTCGGAGACGGTGTCGCGCGCGGTCAGCACGAGGATCGGCAGGTCGTCGCCGGTGCTGCGCAGCCGGCGGGCCACCTCGAGCCCGTCCAGCCGCGGCATCATGACGTCGAGGACCATCGCGTCCGGCCGGTCGGCGATGATCGCCTCCAGTGCCTGCGCACCGTCGCTGGCCAGCTCGACCTGGTAGCCGTTGAACTCCAGGGACCGCCGAAGCGACTCACGGACGGCGCGGTCGTCGTCCACCACAAGGATGCGCATGGCGATAGTTTTACTCAGCGTGCTGAGACTCGCCTAAGAACACACACAGAACACACAAAGAGAATGCTCACTCCGGCCCCCGCGCGACCGGCGCGTTCCAGTGCCGCCAGAGCGCGACCATCCGCACGGCGACCACGACGGCGGCCGAGACCACGGTAACCGGCCCGGCCGGCAGTCGCAGAGCGTGACCGACGGCGACGAGCACCGAACCGGCCAGCGCGGCCACGGCGTAGATCTCCTTCCGCAGGACGAGCGGTATTTCCCGGAGCAGGAGATCACGCACGGCGCCGCCCCCGATCCCGGTCGTCATCCCGATCAGGCACGCGGCGTACACAGTCGCGCCGGCGTCGATCGCGATGGTCGTCCCGGCGGTGGCGAAGACACCGAGCCCGAGCGCGTCCGCCAGGAGGACGCCCCGCCGCAGCCGCGCGACCTGGGGGTGGAAGGCGAAGACGACGAGCGCGGTCACGGCGCAGACGGCGAGGTAGGGCCAGTTCCGCAACGTCGTCGGCGGGTGGATGCCGAGCAGCACGTCCCGGATGACCCCACCCCCGAGTGCGGTGGTCAACCCGACCACGACCACCCCGAAGACGTCGAGCCGCGCCCGCACGGCGGCGAGCGCCCCGGACGCGGCGAAGGCGACGAGCCCGACGAACTCAAGCGCCGTGAGCAGCATCTACTGGTCGAGCAGCCCACCGCGGTAGGCCAGCAGCGCGGCCTGCACCCGGTTCGCGGCCCCAATCTTCGAGAGCACGGCGGAGACGTACCCCTTGACGGTGGCTTCGGACAGGTGGAGCCGCCCCCCGATCTCGGCGTTGGAAAGCCCTTGCCCGATGAGCGCGACGACCTCACGCTCCCGTTCGGACAGCGACGCGAGCAGCTTCCGAGCGGGCTGAGCAGCGCGTTGTTCGTCCCGATGCGACTGAACCATACGAGCGGCCACCCCCGGATCGAGGACAGCCCCACCCCGGCTCAGGTCCCGGACGGCCCGGAGCAGCGCGGCGGGGTCGATGTCCTTCAGGAGGAAGCCGTTGGCCCCGAGCCGCAGCGCGAGGCTGACGTACTCGTCGATGTCGAAAGTGGTCAGCATGGCCACGGTGGGCGGATCAGGCAGGGCGAGGATGGCCCGCAACGCGCGAATGCCGTCGTCAGGGGCCCGCATCTTGATGTCGAGCAGGGCAACGTCCGGGTGGTACCGCCGCGCGACCTCGACCGCGGATCTCCCGTCGGAGGCTTCGCCCACGATCTCGATGTCCTGGGCCCCGGACATCATCGCGCGCAACCCCGAGCGCACCAGTTCCTCGTCGTCGGCGAACATGAGCTTGATCAACGAAGCCCTCCGCAACAGCCAGTAGGAGGCGGCTCCCCGCGTCCCGTTAACGAAGGTTACCTACTGTTGTTCAGCAGTTCGAAACCAGACACGACCAGGTGACCGACTGGTCCGTCCAGGTCAGGTGCGGTGGGCTGTCCGGCGGGGTGTACTGGCTCGGCTCGGGCGCCAGGAGAACCACTCACCTGGGTGACGACGAGAGTCGGGCTGCTCCATCCGTGCCCCTGCTCTCGTACCCCGTCCGGGCAAGCTAAGCTTGCGTCGGCAGCAGCAGGCCCTCGTAGCTCAGGGGATAGAGCACCGCTCTCCTAAAGCGGGTGTCGCAGCCTCGAGCCTTCGCCATCCGTGCAGGTCAGCGAGGCGCTCCAGCGCTCGCTGACCCCGCCATGACCCGAAACTTCAATATCATCGGGGCATAAGTACGGCAGGGACGACGGCGACATCCGCCCGGGGGAAGCGCACTCGCAGTAGTCACAGCGGCAGGCGCAGTCGGCGGCGCGGGTCCATTGATCGCCTCGACAGCGGGTCGCGCTGCAGGTGCGCGTTGACGCCGGGGCGGACCCGATCACCGGGAAGCGGCACCGGCCGACCGTCATCGCCCCGCCCGGTCCCGACGACGAACACCAAGCCGAAGTCGCCCTCACGCGTCTACTCAACGAGGTCGACGAACAGCTCCACCCGAAAACGAAAGTCGACATCGCCCACCTGGTGCTCAAGTACCAGGACGAGCGCAAAGCCGCGCGCACGACCATCGAAAAAGACGGCAGCCTAATCGCCCGACACATCGTTCCCTACATCGGCGCCAAGAGCGCCACCAAAGACGCCCGGAAAACGGGCCGGGCACTCTATAAGGATTGTCAACGGTGCCGCCACCATTGCACCAATAAGAATTGGATCTAACACCGGACTCCTCGCAAACACGATTGCGATGCCCGGTGCAGCAAACACCGGTGCGATGGCCTCGCCAATAACACGGTTCACAAGGTCCACGCGATCCTTTCCGGCGCGTACACGATGGCGCTGGCGGAATGGGAGTGGTGGTCGGTAAATCCGATTTACGGACTCTCGCCGTCGTCGTTCGAGAAAACCGACCCAGTCCCGCCGAGCACAACAGACGCCGCAGCGATCGTGAACGAGGCGTTCCGCCGGGAAGTCGCCTGGGGTGTGCTCCTCTTCATCGCGATGATCTCCGGCGCCCGCCGCGGCGAGGTGGTGGCGTTGCGACGGCGTCACCACGATCCAGTGAAGAAGGTTCTGTACCTGCGGAAGGCCATCGCCCAGCTCGACGAGACCAATGAGCTCATCGAGAAGGGCATCAAGAACGAGACCGCTCGCCACATAGTCCTGGACGAGAGCACGAACCAGCTGCTCATCGACTACTGGGCCACCCTCGACGCCGCCGCAGCAAAGGCCGGATGCGACCTGGACGGCGACGCGTTCTTCTTCTCGCTGGAGCCCGACCACAGCACGCCACTGCGGCCAGGGTCAGTCACCCAGCGCTACCGTCGGATGACCCGAGCCATGGGGCTCGACACCCAGCTCAAGTGCCTGCGGCACTTCAACGCCACGGAACTGATCGCCGCCGGCGTCGACATCCGAACCGTCGCAGGACGGCTCGGCCACAGCGGCGGCGGCAGCACCACCCTGCGCTTCTACGCTGCCTGGGCCTCCGAGGCTCATCAACGGGCGGCTGGCGACCTGGCCGCCCGCCTCCCCGAACGCCCTGCGGTGCTGGACCAGATCGAGCGCGCCAAGACCGCACCGGATCTCGAACTGCTGCACCTCGGCAGTACTGTGAAGACGTTCGTCGCCGAAGCGGACCCCGCCGACGCAGGTCAGCTCGCCCGGCTTTTGCGGAGTGCCGTCCGGCGGCACACCGCCGGAGCTAACGCTGACGTCGGCGACTTCGAGCTGGTCGTCCGCAACCCATGCGAGCCGACCATCGTCACGGTATTCGCAAGCCTCTGACTCACGATCCGCCACCAGACCGTCGGGCAACTCCGGGAAACCGGTGGACGAAGACTTCGGCCAGGTACTGATGAAGCTGCGCCACCTCATGCGCGAAGACCTCGCACCAGTAGCCGGTCGCAGTCTGATCTGGTCGGTTCGTGCATCAGGTACGCGCGACCGATTGCTGTCAACCTGAAGGAGTGACGCTTAGTAGCCTTTCGGCAGAGTGCGGTGTACCGATCATGTCTTGGACATGTGCGTGTGCGACGACGGTGGCCTGGGTGATCGAGATAGGCTTGCCAGTCCGGCAGGCTGAACCGTGAGGACGGGTATGGACGACTCCTATCAAGCGCTCCTGCCCCGACTCGTTGTCGGGCCAACGTTCCTGCTGCTCGGACAGGCATCAGCGAGCTGGACGGACGGCGGGGCCGAGCCGGCCGGGTCGACGCCTCCGCTGGGCAGCGCCCCCGACGTCTACCGGCTCGCTGCGGAGGCGCTGAGTGCTGCAGAAATTCCCGAGCGGCTCGCCGACGTTGCCAAGTTCTCGTGGAATGGCGTTGTCACCTCACGCATCGACTCCGCGCTGGAGCGGGCGTTCGCAGCGAACTGGCGCCGGGTCAGGTCCATCAGCGGGCCGCAGCTCGGGAGGAACCCGCGCAGCGCGACGGAGTTGCAGATCCGCCATCTGTTCGGGGGAACGTTCCTGCCGGAGGACGAGCGTCCGCCGTCCGATGTGGTGGCCGAGGTGGAGGCGACCGGCCGGGCAGCAGAGACCCTTGGCGTTCTGGCCGAACGTCTGGTAACGCCGCGCGGAGTGGTGGTCATCGACGGCTACCAGGTCGGCGACTGGCTGACCACCAAGGACTTGTTCCTCTTTCTGACGAAGCTCGGCGCCGACCAGGCTCACCTGTTCTCCGTAACGTCGGAGCTGCTGGAGGACAGGTTCATCCGTGAGGCCGTAAGCCGTGGCTTATTGCACACTCGTCTCGAGCCCCTCGCGCAAGCTCTGCGCGAGGCAGAGACCGACGGCAGGCTGGATATGTCTGCGGCGGGGAGCGGGACCGGTCGTAGGCTGATCCCGGCCAAGCGCGGTTTCGTCGAGTTGGACGTCGCCACGTGGAATCAGGTCATCAGCGCCGCGCGGCCCATCGACACGAGCTTGCTCGAACCGTTTCCCTCCGCGTCGCCGGCCATCGATTACGAGCGGTTCCGGACTCTGATCGGCGCCAGCGACGGAGCCCCGCCGTTCAAGGCGGTGGCCAGCGGCTATAAGCTGCGCCGGGACTTCGAGGACGACCTGCTGCGGCGCGTGACCCACGCTCTGAGCGACCTTTCGACGTTCGAGCCGATCATCGTGTCCGGGCAGACGGCCACCGGGAAGAGTCTCGCGTTGTGCAGTCTGGCGTTGGACGTTGCGCGCAGTGGCCAGGCTGCGGTGCTGCACCAGGGCCGACGTGGTGACCGTCCTGCCGCGGCCGACGTCGAGCGGTTCGCTTTGTGGGCCGACGAGGTGGCCGGGCTGCCGACAGTGCTCATCTGGGACGGCATGGTCGATGACGACGCCTACTACTCGCTGCAGCAGAAGCTCCGCGCACGCGGTCGCCGCGTCCTGATCGTGGGCAGCAGCTATCGCGTCCATGGGCGCTCGACGAGGAACTTGGTCGTCGATGTCAACCTGTCCAAGGGAGAGATCGAAAAGGCCATGAAGTGGCTCGGCCGATTCGGGCTGGAACTCACAGGCAACTACACCGAGGTCAACTCGTCCTTCCTAGCGCTGCTGTACCGGCTTGTCCCCGAGTCGCAGTTCGGCATCCAGCGCGGACTCACCAGGGAAGCCCGGCACTACGAGACCATGTTCGAGCGGTTGGCCAGGGAGAGCACACCCGAGCCGGTCAGGCTGACGGCCTTGGCGCAGGCGCTGACCGATGCTGGCTACGACATCAACTCGCTACGCCCCTCCGAGCGGCCCCACGAGGAACTGATCAACCTCGCCTTCGCCGAGCGGAGCACGGCCGAACAGCTGACCGCCATCGTTCTGGTCGCGGGCAAGTGGGGACTTTCTATCCCGTTGGAGCTGGCTCTCCGGATGATCGGGCGGGACGGCTGGAACCATATCGCCGAGATCGTCTCCCAGTTCGACCTCTTCCGCTGGGAGGAGGAGGCCAACGGCGAACAGGTGCTGGGAGTGCGCACCCAACTCGAGGCCGAACTGCTCGCCAGGGAGGACCTCGGCCCGGACGCAGAGATCGGTGTGATCTGCGAGATGATCGAGAACTTGCGGCCGGACGACTCGAGGTGGGGCGGGGTCGAGGTCGACTTCGTCGTCGCGCTCGTCGAGAAGATCGGCCACAAGTCGCCCGACGAATCCAGGTACTCTCGGCATTGGCTGACGGTGGCGGCTGCGTTCAAGACCCTGCGAGGGAAGCTCGGCCGCCCCCACCACCGCCTGGTGCTCGCCGAGGCAAACCTGACCCGTGAGTACGTGAAGCGTCAGCAGAGTTCCAACCAGATCGACCAGGCTGCACGACTGGCATTGCTCGTCGACACCCAACATCTCCTCGAGGAAACCATCCAGGACGGCCTGCTCTCCGAGATGGCGAAGCGCAACCTGCTGGTGGAGCTGGGGAGCACAATCGGAACGCAGGTGTTCGAGCAGACGCCGACGGCCGACAGCGGACACCTGGCGGCACTGATGAAGGACGTCACACGATCAGCTTTGGCCGCGCGCCAGATCGACCCGGAGAACTACTACGCCGTCGACGTGGTGGCGTGGACGACCTCAAAGGTGATGCAAAGCAAAGAGCTGGAGGACTCCGTCCGGGTGGACCTGCTGGCCAACGCTGCGGCGTCTCTGGACTCGGTCAACGCCGAAGGGCTAAGCCCGAGCCAGCGAGCCACCTACGACGATCGACAGGGCGAGATTGCGCGGCTGCTTAACAACCCGGTGGTCGAGCAACGACATCTGGAGTCATTAAGGTCGAACAACGACCCGGCTGCCTACTACTTTCTCGCTAGGCTCGACGCGAGCAAGGGCCCAGAAGGTAAGCAGGTGGCTGTGGATAACCTCCTGAACGCCCCGGCAGAAGTCAGGGAGGACTGGCGGTGCTCCCGCCTGCTGCTCGACCTGTTCTGGGACTTGAAGACCGGGAAGAAGTTTCTCCGTGGTGAACGGGAAGTGCTGGCGTTCTCCGCTCAGGACTGGAGGGATTGCGTCGATGTCGTGCAGACCGCTTCCGCGGCGACTTCCTTCGACCAGTACCGCCTAGAGTTCCTGCATGGCCTCGCGCTCTTCCACCTCGGACAACACCGCAGGTCGGAGGCGGTGTTCCAGGATCTCGACCGCCGTACCGTCGAGCTGTCGTCAAGGGTCGTGGCTACCTATCTCGCGTCTACAGAGAGCGGCGAGCCGCAGCTGTACAGCGGGCGCGTCACGTCGATCTCGCCGGACGGTCGCCGCGGCAAGGTGTGGCTGGACAAACTGGCCATCGAGATAGCATTCATCCCCAGGCGGTTCACGGCCTTCGAGCCGCCACAGCGCGGGGACATGCTCCCGGATTTCCACATCGCCTTCAACATGCGGGGAGCCCTCGCGGACCCGGTCCGCGGTCTGCGCCGATCGGACGGGGGACAGCACCGTGCAGGCTGAGATCGCACGATTCGAGGCCCAATACGAGCGACTGTCGCAACACAAGCGGCTGTGCACCGGCGAGCCGTTGAAGCCTCTCCATTGGGAACAGTTGCCGGAGACGATTGACACTCTTGAAGCCTTCAAAGCACTAGTGTCCCTCATCCTGGTGCAATGGAACGAGGAATGGGGCGGCGACGTCGGTTTCCTCCGGGTGACGGAACGCTCAGCCACATCGAAGGCACAGAGCTTCGGGCGCACGCTCACGCGGATCCGGACCGCCTACCAACACTCCCCGACCGAGGAGGACCTTCAGCTACTCGCCAACTGGCAATACGAGGCATGCGGCACCCGCTCGCCGAAGGAGCACGAGGAGTGGACGACTTGTGCGAAGGAGCTAGTCGTCCAGCTGACTGACGCGGTGAGCGAGCTGGCCGACGCAGCAGCTACTGTGCTACAGCGCGAGGATAAGCGCCAGGCATGGCACGAACGCGCATCGGAGAGCGTGCGCTCGGCAGTCGTCAGAGTCGCTGACGACCTTGGCCTCCGGCTACCGGAGAGCTCTATCTCTTACCATGAGCGCCAGGTCGAGGGCCGATGGCGCAACTACCAGATCGCCCGGGGGCGGGACGCACGGTCAGAGCTGGACTCGTTGGCAGAGCGGAGTCTGATGGTGCAGTCACCACGACTGCCGTGTCACCATCTGGAGATCTTGCGCCAGTTACAGGTCATCGGTTCACCCCTGGCTTTCGCCGGCATCCAGCTTGCCCACGGTGTTGCTGCCGTCTCCCGGACACGAGGGGAAGCTTTCCTGCAACTGGTCGTTAAGACTTGGGCCAGTGTGCAGCCCACCGAACTTTCGACGGGCGCATCGTCGATGCGACGGCAGCCAGGCGCGACCGAGTCCTGAACCGACATAGGCCGGTGAGGCGTGCTGCTCAAGACGAAGAGCCACTCGATCGGCGGAGGCGAACTGTTTCCAGCAGAACCCGTCTAGTTGGTCGCCGTTACTTGCCTACCAGCGGCCGACCCTCAGAAGTCTCGACTCGCGGCTTAACCTGATCAGCTAGGCTGTCTGCTTCCCCGCTGAGATACTCAGACATGAGATCGCCTTCACAGCTACGTAGCGTGATGACGCCAGAAAATGACCAGCGAGGGAGCGCCCCGGGCGGCGTCGACGACAGCCCAGGGCCATTGCATTCGCAAGTCACAGCTGACTCAACACGACTGGTGACCGCTCGTTGGCAAGGTCGCCGGTCACGGCTGCGGCGGCCGAAGCGGGTTGCACCCGATAGGAGACCTACGGTGGCGGTGCTGACCAGCCCCACACTGACCTCAGAGAGCAAGAGGTCTGACCTGCGGAAATGCCTGATCAAGTGAGTGCCCCCGGCAGGAATCGAACCTGCGACACCGGCTTTAGGAGAGCCGTGCTCTATCCCCTGAGCTACGAGGGCGGACGTGCAACCTTAGCACTTGCTGGGACGTCTGGATCATGCTGCTCGCGATGAGCGGACCGCTCGCGCAACGCCCCTGATCGTATCTGCGGTAACCACGCTTGGTGACCATCAGGGGCAACGACGACGTCGTTGTCGGCTTCCAGACAGATGTCGATCATGGCATCGATCAATAAGCCCAGCCGCCACGGAGGTCGACCTAATCACACCGAACTCACCGGCCGATGCGATCGAGCGTTGCTCGATGCCATCCGAGCCTTCAACGGCACCCCGGAGCAGCTCACTCGACACCGGCATCAAGCAGCAGCTCAACGTCGGTAGCACTCCACGCGCGAAGCTGAAGAACCGAACTGGCTAGCTGTTGCGGGTCATGACGTTGGTGACGGCGGGTAGGGCCTGAGACGATGGACGGGGCTTCCGGCGGCAGGATGAGAAGTGCGACCAACTCGCCCCCGCCCGAGCAGAAAGACCCGCCCGTGCACCACCGTAACGTCCCGCTGTCTGTCGAGGGCCGCCGCCGGCTCATCGCGCGCTGCCAGACCCGACCGATCGCCCACGTCGCCGCCGAGATGGGCATCTCCCGCCAATGCGCCTCCAAGTGGGTCAACCGCTACCGCCGCCACGGCGAAGCCGGCCTGCTCGACCTCCCGAGCGCCCCACACCACCAGCCCACCGCCACCCCCGCCGAGGTGGTGGCCCGGATCGAGCAGCTGCGCCGGACCCGGAAGTACTCCGCCCGCCGGATCGCGACCGAACTGGCCGCCGAGGGCATCACCATCTCGGTGCGGACCGTGGGCCGGCACCTGCTGCATCTCGGGCTGAACCGGCGCCGGTTCCTCGATCCGACCGGCGCGACCAACCGGGCACCGCGGCGGATCGTCGCCCGCTGGCCCGGGCACATGGTCCACCTCGACATGAAGAAGACCGGCCAGATCCCCGACGGCGGCGGCTGGCGCATCCACGGCAAAGGCAGCGACCAGGACCGGAACGTCGTCCGCACCAAAACCCGAGGTCAGCGGGCCCGCTACACCTACCTGCACTCCGCCATCGACGGCTTCTCAAGGCTGGCCTACACCGAAGCCTTGCCTGATGAGAAGGCCCGGACCGCGATCGGGTTCGTCCACCGGCGCGGGCGTTCTTCGCCCGCCACGGCATCACCTACATCCACCGCATCGTCACCGACAACGGCGCCTGCTACCGCGCGAACGACTTCGCCACCGTCCTGCGCGGCGCCCGCCACCAGCGGATCACGCCCTACACCCCACGCCACAACGGCAAGGTCGAGCGCTACAACCCGATCCTGGCCGAAGAATTCCTCTACGCCCGCGCCTGGACCAGCGAAGCCCACCGCACCGCAGCCCTGACCGTCTGGAACATCCACTATAACTACCATCGACCCCATACCGCCACCGGAAACCAGCCACCAGCATCCCGGCTCCACACCGGCGTCACCAACGTCATGGCCTCATACAGCTAGCAGTGAGCAAGGATCTTGAATGCCGTGAGGCGGCAGAACCGCTACCGGAGGCGCTCCGTCGCCGCTGGTCGTCGGCCGGGGTCAGTTTTTCGTCCGAACGCGCCCTGGATTCTGCCGCGTGTCGCCGCCGCAGTCCGAGGTCCTCATGGTCGACCTGCAAGAATAACAACCAACCGGCGGGGCGGCCGGACGGTCTGTCCAGGACACAGTACGCATCGAAGGAGGGTGACGGGGTCAGATGACGGTCGAGCTGCCGACAAAGGGCCAACAGGTGCGTGTGGACGGCGCGTTGGTGACTGTTCGGGATGCGGACTGGGCAGGGGACGGGGCGGTCGAGCTCTTTGTCCTGGACGCAGACGGTCAACCTCGTCGGATCCTGCTCTCCGAGCAGCAGTTGGCCGCTGGATTGGTCCCATCCAACGACCGCAGTGGGGACTCCCAGCGCGCACTGACCGCGCTGTGGGGGCGCTGGATGCAGCACGCCGTCCCTCGTATCCGGTCAGCGGTGTTGGCCACTCGCCCTTTGCGCCCATATGCCCACCAGGACGACGCTGTTCATGGTTACATGCTCAACCAGCCACGCCTGCGGTTTCTGCTCGGTGACGAGCCGGGGACCGGTAAGACCATCATGGCCGGCATGTACCTCACCGAGGGCCGTCGGCAGGGCCTGATCCAGGGGCGTTCCGTGGTCATCGTTCCTGCCCACCTGGTCACCAAATGGGAGCGAGACCTGCGGCGTCTGTTCGGAGTGGAGACGCGGCGGATCACCACCGAGATCGCAGCTGACCCGGCCGACCTGGATCCGCGGTATGACACCTGGCTAGTCTCGCTCGACCTGTTCACCCACAATGCCGACGTACGCCGCAAGATCACCGGTCACCGTGCCTCGTGGTCCTTGGCGATCTTCGACGAGGCGCACCGGCTGACCCCTACCAGTCAGTATCTGGCTGCCGCTCGAGATGCAGCCGTCCGAACCCACCATCTGTTACTACTGACTGCCACCCCGCACCGCGGAAAGGAGCACTACTTCCGTGGGCTGATGAACCTATTGGACCCCACACTCTACCCATGGGATCCGCGTACATCCGACTATGAGACGGCTCTCGTACCCAGCAAGCTGTCGTTCTTGCGGAGAATGAAAGAAGACCTCATTGACCACGACGGCGCCAAGCTCTTCCCACCTCGGTTCTCCGAGACGGTCTCCGTCCGACTGAATCCTCACGAAGCCGCTGCGTACGACGCCGTCATGGATTACGTCGACGCCTTCTACGCAGCCAACGCAACGCTTGCCCGTTCCATCTACGGCAAGCGAGCCGCCTCGAGCCTGCACGCGGCAATAGCCACGATCACCCGCCGCGAGGCCGCACTCAACGGTGCTGCACATGAACGCCGGGGACCGATGGTCCCGGACGACCTGCTGACCGCCGACGGCCTCGGCGCGGCTGCCGACGACGACGACGCCTGGGCCCGCGCCGAAGACGCCCTCGTCACAGCACGCACCCAGGACAAACGCGCCGAGCTTACCCGTATCACCACTCTTCAGAACACTCTCCGCCAGGCTCAGCAAGCCGCTGCCCCGGCGAAGTGGGATGCGCTGATTGGACTTCTCGACCAACACGACATCCGTCCAGGCCACGGGCAGTTACTGGTGTTCACCGAGTTCACCGACACGGCCAGGTGGCTGCGGACCCGGTTTAGCGACGGCGGGTTCAGTACGGACATCCTGGAAGGCGGCGTCGACCACCTCGCTCGCGACTCCCTGCAAGAACGTTTCCTCGCAGGCGGATTCCAGGTGCTTGTGTCGACGGATGCCGGCGGCGAAGGTATCGACCTGCAATCGGCCAACGTGATGATCGACTGGGACCTGCCCTGGTCCATGGTGCGGCTGGAACAGCGCATGGGGCGTCTGCATCGCGTCGGCCAGCGTAACCCTGTCCACGTCTACCACCTGGTCGCCCCGCACACTCGTGAGGGCCGTGTCCAGGAAATCATGCTGCACAATCTCGAGGCTGCTGCCGAGGCTCTGGAAGGCAAGCTCTACGACCTCCTCGATGCCACCGCCTCGCGCGCCGGCCTCGACTGGGGCAGGGCCATGGTCGACGCCCAGGCTGGTCGGCAAGTCAGCATCCCCGAACCCTCAGCCCTCATCGAGACTGCTCGGGCGCTCGTCGCCGACGAGCGTTCCCTGAGCTCACCGGCGAATGTCGCCGAGGCCCTCGAACGATTCGCCTTGGACCGCGTTGAGGCAATCAACCCAGTTATCGTCGGTGCCATGGTCGACCAGCTCGCATATAGCAGTGGTTGGTCCATCAGTCCTGGCCCAGCTCGGGGAATACGCCTGCTCGCCGCGGCAACTGGAGGCAACCTCCCTGAAGCGCTGGGAGGCAAGAGTCAGGCATACGTTGCTGCTGATGGTGCCTCCGTCCGCCAAGCTATCAACGATGGCGCCACAGGACTCGACGACGTTGTCGTTCTCGGCCCCACGGAAGAGGCCTTCCAGCAGCTCGTCGCCTATGCCCTGACCGTGGGAGAGGAGGATCTCGTTCGCGGCGCGGCGCTGGTCGACAATGCCTCACTGACCTCATATGTGCTGGCACTGTTCGATGCTGACGTCCAACTTCACGACGGTGCAACGCGGACCACTCGCAAGGCGCCGCTGCTTATCCGCTGTTCAGCCGGACAGGCACTGCCGGTTGCGTGGGAATCCCTGATGACTCTCCGCGCCCCCATCCCGACCGATCCCTCCGCCGCGGGCCCCACCTCTTTGCCGCCATCAACTCGACACGACGCAACCGACGCAGCCAAGGCTGAGCTGCGGAAACAGGTCCACACTCTGACGGCGGAACGGCTGGCTTGGATCGATGCCGCCAAGATGCAACTCGACGCCACACAGTATCGGTTTGAAGAGTCCATCGCCGACCGCCCAGTCGCAGACCGCACCCGTCTTCTGCGAGAGTTCACCACGGCGAAGACACAGCGCCTGGCTGTCCTCGACGATATCGCGCAAGTCAACGCCAGCGCCGTACGAATGGTCGGCTGGGTGGCGGTGACCGGTGCCGCTCGTGCTGACGAACTCGGTTACGACCCCGACGCCGAAAAGGTGGCCATCGCCACCGTCGTCGCCGAACTGGAGAGGTTCGGCTACGACGTCGACGACCGACAAACCGCCGGGCTTGGCTACGACCTCTACGCGCGCCACCGCACCACCCGCGAACAACGCCTGATCGAAGTCAAGGGCATGGAGTCAGGGTTGCGCGCGGTATGGCTCGAACAAAACGAATGGGCCCAAGCCCAGCAACGCGGTAACGAATACTGGCTCTACGTAGTCGACTCCTGCGGCACCCGCCCAGCTGTCCGGCTGCGCCAGCAAGACCCTGCCGGAGTGCTCGATGGCCCGCACCGAATCGAGCGCTTCTACATTCCACTGTCGGAGCTCAAGCGACTGATTGGAGTCCAGGCATGACTGCCCGGCCCGACGCCCTGACCGCCCAGCCGGGTATGAACGTTCCCGCCGACACACAGTCGGGCCTAAACGCACGGCTGATCGACACCTGGTTTCCTTGTCCCGAGGTCGACGCTTCGGTCCGAACCCCAGCTGGCTCGGGATTGAGCGAGAAGGCACTGTTCACCTGGTTCGCCTCCCGGCCTATTGCTCAGGCACGTGCCGCCGTCCTGTGTTCCCTGCTGCCCGACACTCCCGAAAACCGCAGCGATATCAAGGCTTCAGTTCTCACAGGCGACGAAGCCGCCCTGACGCGCTTGCAGACGCGCGTCGCGCAGCAATACGGCACAAAACCCCCGGTCGTGCTCGACATGTTCTCTGGCCGCGGGATTATCCCGCTGGAAGCTGCGCGCGCTGGCGCTTCGGCCGTCGGTACGGACCTCTCCCCGGTCGCAACCCTCGCCGGGCGACTTCTCGCCGACTACCCCCTCCGGGACTGGTCCGCCGAACCAGCGCTTCCTTATTCACCTGTGGATGACATCGACCACACAGACATCAAAGCCTCGCCGGCATCCGACTCACGCCGAGTGTCGCGCACGAAACCCGCACAACCTGAACTGGCTTTTGAAGGACTCGCCACCCAGCCGCGACTGCTGACCGACGTAAGCACGGTACTTGCGGAGGTGGGGCAACGCGTCGCCAAGCATCTGGCACCGCTGTACCCGGGAAATCCGGACCTCGGCGGCGAGGTGCCATGGGCTTACCTATGGGCAGTCACCATTCCGTGCGACGGCTGTGAGCGGCGGTTCCCCCTCATCGGCTCGATGGTGTTGCGACACCCCTACCATCGAACCAAAGACCAAGGTCAGGCCCTCGAACTTGTCTTCGACGGCGATGAATGGCGCACGCAGGTCCACGATGGCGCTCCACGACAACAACCGACGTACACAGCCCCGGCCGGGAAGCGTGGGAAGTCAGCGCGTTGCCCGTTCCCTGGCTGCGGTTACCCCCACGATTTAGATGTAGTGAAAGCGAAAGGCGTGGCGAAACAGTATGCCGATGCCATGCTCGCCGTGGCAGAGACCGACCCGGAAACGAACCGGAAAGTCTTCCGAGTACCCCGCGTCGACGAGGTCCACGCTGCTGAACGTGCTACCGACTGGCTGACATCGTCAAGCTCGTCCAGCCTGCCGGCTCGTCCCGACGAGCCAATCCCGAAGACGGCAGGGGTCGATGCTCGCAACTACGGATACTTGACGTACGGCTCGCTCATGAACCCACGACAAGCTGTACTCTTCGCAACCACCGCCCAAGTCATCGCGGAACTACACCGCGAACTCTCTGTCACGGTAAGCGCAGAGTACGCATCGACTCTCTGTTCCTACGCGGGCGCCAACATCACCAGGCAATTACGGCGAGCAACGCGTGGATCACGTAAAGAAAGTCGCGGGAAGCCCGATGGATCCGAACAGAACCGCGTCTATTCCGGCGATATTTTCACCAATCAAAGCACCATAACTCACGCATTCGACTACCTTGAGGCTGGCCCCGCAGCAGGGCCAGGAACATGGACTTCGGTTGCATCGAGTATGCTTACAGCACTACGCAAGATCTTCCACGAGAACCGAATCGAAACACGTCCCGCACGCTTTCGCCGAGCCTCCGCTGTAGCACTTCCTTTCCGTGACGCCACTGTAGATGTGCTTGTCACCGACCCGCCCTACTATGATATGATCGCATATGCGGACTCGTCGGATCTATTCCACGTCTGGTTCAAACGCGCTCTACATTCGGCCATTCCCGACCTATTCGACGGCACGGTCGACGGCGCGGACGGCCTACAGGACAAGCGCGAAGAAATTATTGTAAAAGGCCGTGGAGCCAAGGGCCAAGGCGACCACCGGACGCAGGACTTCTACGAGTCGATGCTGGCACGGTCATTCGCCGAAGCACGCCGTGTCCTTAAACCGCACGGCCACTTGACGATCATCTTCGGCCATTCGGATCCAGAAGCCTGGAAGCGGCTTCTCGCCGCCCTCACCGATGCCGGTTTCGTGGTGACCTCCTCGTGGCCATCTCGCACCGAAACCGCGGTCACCGGTGTCGCAACGATCTCAGTCACCGTCACCATTGGAGCCAGGGTCGCCCCGCCGAACCGGCCGATGGGTATCGCCGCGCAGGTCGATGCAGAAGTAATCGCCACGGTCAAAGACCATTGCCGCGGATGGGACAATGACGGTCTCGCGCTCGAAGATCAGCTCATGGCCTCATACGGCGCTGCCCTCCAAATCGTCGGCGGGTACAGTAAGGTGATCACTCCGGACGGCGGCAGCGTCGAGTTGAAGCACTACATGACTCTCGCCCGCCGAGCCGTCCGCGATGCAGTCGCCTTACGCCTAGACGAACTTCCGCTGGAAACTTTCGACCCCCACTCCCGCTTGGCAATCTTCTGGCATGAGGTTCACGGACGGATCGACGTTCCTAAAGGTGAGGCCCGTTTCTTCGCACAATCTGACGACCTACGCCTGGAAGATCTGCGCGGCCCCATCCTCACTGAAACCAAGGCCGGCTTCCGGCTGCGACACGATGCCCCCGATCAACTCACTCCCGCGTCCAGCGTATATGAAGTCGTTCGCGGGATGGCTGCATCCTGGTCGGCCGGTTCTGACGCAGTCGCAGACTGCCTTGCTACCGCGGACCGGTCGCCGACCGACTCGCACGTGTGGGGCCTCATTGACTGGCTCACCACCAAGCTCCCGTCATCCGACCCTGTTGCTGTCGCGTTAACGGCTATCAAGCGCAATCGCGCATCGATCCAGGCCAGCGCAGCCACGCGCCCTTCATCCGCGACAGCCACCCAACACAGCCTGTTCGAGGAAACTTCGTGACTACTCCCGCCGATAGTGCCCACTGGACCAATGTCTTGGTTCTGCGCGACGAGGTACGACTCACCGACGGCTCCGTCGGGGAGTTGCAGATGAGCCTGGCCAAGGCCATCTACCAGACCGTGCCCGTGCCCTACGCCCAATGCGCGTATTACACCGATATCACCCAGCCGACCCCGCTTCTGGTCGGTTTTCTCGGTCAAGTGGCCCGTCGCCTTGGAGTGCGAGGGGTAGAGGCCAAAGCGTGCTTCCACCTCGATCAAGGGATGGGCGGGGGCAAGAGCCACGCACTTGTCGGCATATGGCACATGATCAACAGCGGTGACACGTTCTTCGATTCCGAACTCGGACGCGCCGTCATGAGCAAGGCCACAGCAGGAGATCACAACCTCGACCTGAGCGAGGTGATCCCAGTCGTCCTGATTGGTGACTCAATGTCTCCAGGAAAAACTGATCCAAGGTTCGGGCCTGCCACAGACCTATTCGGCCGGTTCCTATGGCTACTGTTCGAGGACCATCCCGACCGTATGGGCCGTTGGCGACACTATGTCGATCTCGGCGCGAACAAGCGAACCTTGCAGCTCGCATTCGCCGAGATCGCACGGCCGGTGCTTGTCGTCATCGATGAGCTCATGGACTATGCAATGGCGTTGACCGATCAAAAGGCGATCGGTGGAATGCCGGGGGAACAGGGGTTCCTAAATGCCCTCGCCGACGCTGCTGACGACCAACCCCACGTTGCGCTGGTTATCGTGATGATCCGTAGCGACGAAGACCAAGCTGGCTATCATCCCGCTGCTGAGGCAATGCGCGAATACCTCTCGCCGCGACTACAGCGCAATGGCGAGACCGTCACGGTCACCGAACCAGCCGACTTCGCCCAGATCATCCGGCGCAGGCTCTTCGCGCGAGCGGAGGTGACCGCCGCAGCGCGTAACGTAGCCGATTCGTACGTCAGTGCAGCTGACGACGCATGGGCCACACAGGTGTACCGCAAGCTCGGGTCTAGCCGGACGCTTGCGCGGCTCACCGACCGGATCGTCGAGACCTATCCCTTCCACCCCGACTTGTTCGAGCTGGTTTCGAAAGAATGGTCTGTGGTGCAGGCATTCCAACGAGTCCGCTCGACCGTCGCCATCTTCGCTCGCACGGTGCTGCACTGGGTACACGAACACGAGGCAAGCCGTTGGGCCCCGGACCTGATCGGCCCAGGTGATGTCCCGCTGCACACGGACGCGCTTGAAGCCTTGCTCTCGTCAGGCGTTTTGGCAGGCAATGAACGGGCGATTCAAGGATTTCGCGCTGTGGCCAACACCGACATTGTTCGATCGGGCGGAGGAGGCGGAACGGCCTTCAACCTCGACACTGCACTCGCTGACAACGGCGTATCCGCGGGGCAGCCGGCTCCAGCGCTTCGGATGGCTACGGCATGCTTCGCCTACAGTCTTGTCCCCCGTGAACAAGCCGCGCGCGGCGCCACTAAACCAGAACTGATCGCCGCACTCGCCGGCCCAGGGGTTTCCTACGCCGCGGCAGAGGAGGTTTTCAACGCGGTCGTGGCAGGCCCCGTCCAGGGGGGTCTCGGCGCGCTTGAACGCACCCGGCCTGCCAGGGGACGAGGCTCTGAACGCTTCTACCTGTCCATCAAGCAAACCCTGAATATGTACCATGTCAACGCCATGACGATGGCCAGCAACGAACGGGCCTTGGACCGTGTGTGGAGCCGGGCCCAGCAGCTTGCCAGCAAAGGTGCATTCAGCAATCTGCAGTATATTAGTCGGCCGAACGACGACACCGACGTAACAACGAGTTTCCGTGACACCGACGGGCAAGAAAACCGACTGGTCGTGCTCGACCCTCGCCAGTGGAGTTTGCTCAACGGCGCGGACCCCGCAACTCGTGCAGATCTTGACGTCGCTTTCGGTGTAGCTCCCGGGATTACCTCCACGTACGCAGCTTCGATGGTGATCGCCTTGGTCAACACCCAGCGCCGCACTCGAGCCCGCGACCGGGCGAGAGATCTTCTCGCCTGGGAAATAGTTGTCAGCCAACTCGACCCAACCGACGAAGAGTACATCGAGGCGTGCGCGCGGCGTGATAACGCCCGTCAGAACCTCGACACAGACATCAAATGGGCATTCCAGCACTACGCGTACCTCTTGCGCACTACGACTGGCCTTGCTGTGCAGTACAAGACAATACCCGACGGTAAGTCTGCCCTGGCCGGACAAGACGTGTGGAACGAACTGGTTGCTGCCAGCCGCGCCGTCGCAGCAGGCGCCCTCGCACCGGAATACGTCAGCCAGCTCATCACCGCCGGACGGTTTGGGCGTGACCTCACGCCCAAAGAGCTATTCGCGCTGCCCTACAGCAACCCCACATGGCCAATTATCG
Source organism: Amycolatopsis sp. SID8362 (assembly GCF_010550475.1). Taxonomy (NCBI): domain Bacteria; kingdom Bacillati; phylum Actinomycetota; class Actinomycetes; order Pseudonocardiales; family Pseudonocardiaceae; genus Amycolatopsis; species Amycolatopsis sp. SID8362. Next base: position 8,855 of record NZ_JAAGNB010001106.1, on the reverse strand, counting down.
CGACTATCGAAGACCTACGTCTAGCACTATTCAAACTCGCGACTGGTACCGATTGGATGCTAACCGACAGCGACGGCAACGAGATTCGACCTGCAGATCCCGGACAAATTCCGCCAGCATCGATGCAGTTGTTGCTGCGGCCCCGCCTAACCGAGGCACCGATGCCCGCGCCGACCTCGGGGTCAGGAGGCACTCCTCCTACTGGTCTTGCAAGAACGGGCCCGGTGGCCCCTTCGCCGGCACCAACGTCAGCCCCGACGGCGCCCGGAGCTCACGAACCCTCTACCGGAGAGGTCATCTACGACGTAACCAAGATTCAGATGCCGCTGTCGTCGCTCACCGACGACAGCAAACGCGAAGGCATCTGGGGCCTTATACGAGAACTAGCCTCGCTGGTGGATCCAGCGAAGACGAGTGTGGACATCCAGATGATTGGGCTGGAGGTCACCGTCACCGCACGTTCAGGTGATTCTGACCAATTGCTCGCCAAAGCGCAGTCCGTGCCCGGCGTTACAATCGAAGTCGAAGATGATGAACTATAGTTCCCATCACTTTCGGATACCCTGCACTGCTTGATCCAAAGCCCAGAAGGGCAGTGATAACGACCCCTATGTCAAACTCGGCGGAATCCGCGCCATAGCACGAATCCACAACCATATTCGGACGGAAACTTGACGCGAAATCGTTGTCATCGGCGCGACAACTGCGATTGGAACAAGCACTTCAGCTCCCTAGGCCGCAACCGAATTACCATCGACCAGATACAGCTCCCGTAGTATTCCGGAAATCGGGGTGGACCCTGTTCATCACGGCTATCCGGTTCCTGACGTTCTACCTCGACGAGCACTCGCACGTTTCTGACCTCACCGGACACGCCTTCGACTTGCCCGCCGGCCTCCTGCGCGCCCGACTTCGCTGCTGTCGACCGAACGTGACCGGGGTGAGACAGCAGGACGAGCCACTGAACGTCCAACTGCTCAGCTCACACCTTTCTGGCTGAATACATGGGCACTATCGTTGGGGCGGGAACGATTCAGTTGTCGTCCGCTAGGGCGAGCACGAGTTCGACCCGGGACCCGACGCGCAGCTTGCGGTAGGCACGGGCGAGGTGTGTCGCGACCGTGCCACGGCTGATGCATCGCTCGTGGGCGATGGCGGCGTTCTTCAAGCCAGAGCGCGCCATCATCGCGATCCTGTGCTCTCTGTCGGTGAGCCGCTCGGCCGCGTCGGCGCGCCGCCCCATGGCAGGCTCGGGAACCTGCCAGGGCACCCCCATGGAGGCGGCGAGTTCCCGGGCCTGGGCGGCGAGCTCGCCCGTCAAGCGCCGGTCGCCGCGGCTGCGCGCCACACGAGCGGCGTGGTCGAGCAGCGGCAGGCCGAGGTCTTTCCGACCTGTGCGCCGCCACAGGTCGATCGCCTGCCTCCACACGTCTGGGTCGTCGTGCTGTACGGCGTGGGCGCACGCCGGCAGCAGGCGCGCCGCGGGTGTCGCCGCGCGCCGCGCGTTGTCTTCCAGGAGCCGTGTCAGGTCCGCGTAGTGGCCCCACAATGCCGGATCGAGACGTGCCGCCTCGCCAATGACCATGGCCTGTTCGGTGCCAGCTTTCCACAGGATGATCAGCTAGCCTCCGAGCAGGCGACGATCGCTGCGGTCCTCATGGTCGTGGCAATGGGCTTGGTCATTCCTGCTCTGGAGGAAGTCTGCTACCGCGGCGCACTTTTCTCTGCAGTCGAGCGAATCACAGGTTCTGCAACCGCGATTACACTGACCTCGGCTGGCTGGGCCTTAGTACACATCGGCAACTATGGGCTCGCGCCGTTCAACCCTGCCGTGCTCGCTGGTGTTGTGCCCTCGGTGTTATGCATGGGGTTGGCGCTGGGTATTTGTCGCACTATCACTGGCTCATGCGTCGCCAGTTTCGCCGCACAGGGGGTCGCCAACCTGGTTCTTGTGGGCTGACTAGCAGTCGCGTCCTGAGTTCGGGAGGCTCGGGATCGCACCGCCACTGCCATGACGGCCAAACTTTGGATTGCTCGAACCGATCGAGCGTGGCGCTAAGTCGCTGAAGTTCACCCCGCCAGTGGCACCAGCCGGCGGTCCAGGCCAGACCATAGGATCAGCACAGCACGCCGACGGTCAATCTGCCTGTCCGCGAGGATGGATCAGCCGTACGTCCGCTGACACGCCCACCGACCCGCGTGTCCTGCGCCACACTTAGAGCCGCTCGCGTGACCCACTTCGTGACCCGAAACCGTGCGCAACCGTGTGATTTGTGGGGTCACGAGGGACAACCGTGAGACTCTAGTGCCTGGTAGAAGCCTTGGATGGCACCGTCACCCACTCTCCTAAATCGGGTGTCGCAGGTTCGAATCCTGCCGAGGGCACTTTCACGACATGTCGGATCGCGGCGCGTTTATTCAAGCAGTGTGCTTCCGAAGGAAATCGTTCGTCTCCGGATCCACCGAGTAGACGCAAACCCCTTGCATCCCACGGGTCATGAGCACCTTGTACGTGTTGCGAACCAGCCGGTCGAACGTCAGCCCGGAGGCCCCGCGCAGCGACTTGTCGTGGGTGCGCTCCGGCTGGGCCTTCCACTCGCCGTTCCGGATCACGAGGTCGTCTCCGACAATCACGCCGGCCCAGTCGTACTCGAAGCCCTGGGCCGTGTAGATGCAGCCGATCTGGTCGGCGCCGCGGGGGTCCGACGCCCAGAAGGACGCGGACGGCGCGTCGGGGACCTCCGCGCCGCGCGGGGTGTTCCACGGACGGTGCCAGCCGCCGATCCGGACGTCGTCGACGAGGGTGAGCTTTCCGTTCTCCGCGACGGGATCCGACCACGGCCAGCAGAAGCCCGCCGCGATCCGGCCGGTGGTGTCGGTGTCCCTGGTGCGGGCTCGCAGCCAGGCTTCGAGCGCGTGCGGGGCGTCCACGGACTCGACCACGTACTCGTCATCGGTGTCCGCGACCAGTTCGGACCACGGGACCGGCGGCTCGCCCGCCAAGCCGAGGAGACGCCGCACCCACTGGTCGAACAGCGGGGACCCGCCGCACCTGAACTGCCCGTCGAGGTCCACCTCGACGACTTGGCAGCCCATCGTCGCGGCGACTTCCACGACATCGGCCGGGGAGCCGACCTCGCTCGGCCGGACCACCTGGTGGTCGTCGAGGAGGAACACGGGCACCTTCGCCGCTTCGATGATCTGGTGGATCTGGCCCCGCACCCGGCCGCGCCAGTGGTCAGGCACGTTCTCGCCCTGCGCCCGCAGGCGGTGCGCCTCGTCACAGATCACGACGTCCAACTCGTTCCCGGTGGCGCGGTCGAAGTTGTTGAAGTACTTGAACACGTCTTCCGCGCGCCGTTCCTCCTCGCCGAAAACAGCCAGCCGGAGCGTCTCGGTGAAAGCCTTCGAACCGGTCGCGTGCACGACTTTGACATCGCGTCGGGCCATCGCCGAATAGAGGTTCAGCGCGATGGCGCTCTTCCCCGTGCCCGGCCCGCCGCGAACCAGGATGACCTTCTTCCGGCCGCCACCCTTCGCGAACGCCTCGGTCACCGCTCCCCTGACAGCCTCGAAAGCCACCTGTTGTTCGTCCAGCAGCACGAAATCCGTACGCGCCGACACCGAACCCGCGGCCGCGCTCAGCAGTGATCGCGCCGGTGCTCGCCGAGCCCGGAGCAACCGGTCGGCGGCGTCTTCGGCCACGGCCAGGGTCGCGGTCAGATCGGTGGCGAGATCGCCCAGTTGATCCGCTGTGTAGAGCCGGCTGTAGTCGTCGAAGTCGAAGTCGTCCAGTTGCCAGTCGGCGCCGCGGTGGGCGTTGTGCAAGTACGCCAGGCCTTTCACGCACGAAGGCGTGCGAGCCAGTGACGGCACGAATCCCAGGAGGTGCGCGCAGTACCGGCGGACCTGCTCCGCCGGATGCAGAACCGGTTGCCCCTTCCGCCCGTTGAACCGGACGAGTGCCCGGCCGACGACGGTCGCTTCCTCCCATTGCTTGAGTTCGACCAGAACGTACGACGGCGCACCGGTTTCCGGGTTGACGCCGCACAGCACGGCGTCGACGCGCTTGGGACTATACGGAAGCTGGTATTCGAGGACGACTTGGAGATCGCCCAGAGCGCAGTCGCAGAGAAGTTCCAGCAACGCGGGCACGCTTCTCCGCCACGCCCCGATTTCTCCGCACTGCTCGTCGGCCCGGTAGCGAATACCGACGTGTGCCGCCAGCGCCGGAACCAGTTTCCCGTTTTCGAATTCGCGCAGCAAACTCCGCGCGGAACCCCGCACCAACCCTGTCCCTCCCGACAACGTCGATACCCCTCGATGGGGGTCGATCATTGGAGCAGGGACCACTGTCCGCAACCAAAACCAGTGAATCTTTTCCGGCGCGAGCCAATAATTACGACATTCACCAACAACGCTACGCCAAACGGAGTAGCGTTGATCACGACCCGTCATAGCCACACGGCGGTGGAGATCACGGACCGCCGGGCAGGCTTCCACTAGGCTCGTGGATCACGGCCCGACGGGCACCGGACAACTCCGTTGCTGCCCCCAAAACCGTACGTCGATGACGCACGCCCAGGGGGACCCATTGGCTCTGATCCGCGGAAGCGCGAGCGATCTGCTCACCGAGGCGAACGCCGGTCATCTCCACACCCGGCTCCGGGAGCAGGCCGGGTACCTCACCGGCACCCGACCGGGGGCCGGCGAGGTCAACTCGTGGCACCGGAGCCTGCCCGCCCTGCTGCAGCGGGTCGTGGACGCCGGGCTCGGAGACGTCGAAGTGCTGCTGGAGCACCAGCTGCCGCACAGCAGGCAGCGGATCGACGTCGTCCTTTGCGGAGCCGACGCGCGCACCGCTGAGCGGCGTTTCGTTTTCGTCGAACTCAAACAGTGGTCCAAGGCCGAGATGTACCTGGCCGACGTCCTGAACGTGCCCGGTCTTCCCGGCAGGCACCTTCACCCGGTCGAGCAGGTGCGGGGCTACTGCCAGTACTTCGTGGATCACACGCCGGCCCTGGTCGACCTGCCACGCGCGGTGCGGGGCGTCGCCTACCTGCACAACGCCCGCCGCGCGGACGTCGCCGCGCTCCTCGACCACCGGGTCGACGACCACGGGCAGCTGTTCACCATGGACGACAACGCGAAATTCGTCAGCCACCTGCGCACGCTGCTTGACCCCGCGGCCGGACGCGCAGGGAACCTGTCAGCCGGTGACGAGTTCCTGAACTTCGCCCACCGGCCGACCAAGCCGCTGCTCACCCTGGCCGCACGGGAAATCCAGGACCGCGAACAGTTCGTGCTGCTCGACGAGCAGAAAGTCGCCTACGAACTGGTCCTCAACGCCGTCGAGCGGTCACGGGCGGCGCAGACCCGGACGGTCGTCGTGGTGGAAGGCGGGCCCGGTTCGGGGAAGAGCGTCATCGCGTTGAGCCTCCTCGGCGAACTGGCCCGCCGCGGCTTGGGTGTGCACCACGCCACCGGGTCCAAAGCGTTCACCCAGACCATGCGCAAGTACGCCGGACGCGGCAACCAGCGCGTCAAAGGGCTTTTCAAGTACTTCAACTCCTACGTCGGCAGCCTCCCCCGGGAACTGGACGTGGTGATCTGCGACGAAGCCCACCGGATCCGGGAAAACGGCATCAACCGGTTCACCAAGAAGGAACAGCGAGAACGAGCCGGCAGGCAGATCGACGAGCTGATCAACATCGCCAACGTTCCCGTCTTCCTGCTCGACGAGAACCAGATCGTGCGACCGGGCGAAATGGGCTCGCTGACGGAAATCACCGCCGCCGCGCGGGCGCTCGGGTGCGAAGTGGAAGTGGTCCGGCTCCACGACCAGATGCGCTGCGGCGGTTCCGTCTGGTACGACACCTGGGTCGCGCGGTTGCTGGGGCTCGGCGGGACCGCCGAACCGCCGATCGCCTGGAGCAAGCTGGCCGGGCCGCTCGATCAGGGCATCACGCTGGCGAGTGTGGGTTCGCCGGAGGCGTTGGAAGGCTGGGTTCTCAACCAGCGGGCCGCACACGGCGGCGTCGCTCGCCTGACCGCCGGATACTGCTGGAAGTGGAGCGATCCGGTCGGTGAGGGGGACGAACGACGGCTCGTCGACGACGTCAGCATCGGCTCGTGGGAACGCCCTTGGAACGCGAAGTCCGAAGGCAAGCGCGCGGTGCCAGGCGTTCCCGAGTCGGATTACTGGGCCACCGACACGCGCGGCTTCGACCAGGTCGGCTGTATCTACACCGCCCAGGGCTTCGAGTACGACTGGTCCGGGGTCATCTTCGGCCCGGACCTGGTCCGCCGGGACGGGATGTGGGTTCCCAGCCGGACCGCCTCGAAGGACCCGGCTGTCAAGCGCGCCGACGACCTGCGGTTCGCCGCACTGATCAAAAACACGTACAAGGTCCTGCTCACCAGGGGCATGCGCGGCACCGCCGTCTACTCCACCGATCGGGAGACGCAGGAGTTCCTCGAAGAGATGACGAGCTGAGGGTCACGGCTGATCCGACCACCGCGCCCCGTACGCCAGTCCCGGTGTGAGGCGCTGGAACCTCAAGTGGATCTCCCCCGACGGGTCGACCTCGTGCGGACGCCCCCGATACCCCGGGTCCGACACGTCCCGCTGGAACGCTCCCTCCAGCACCCGCACTTCCGGCTGCCCCTCGAACCGCACCCTCAGATCGAACGACTCGCACGGCTGACGCGGCACGCACACCATGTGCGGTCGCAACGCCGCGGCCGACGGGAGCCGGAACAGCAACGCCGACTCCCAGGACTCGCCTCGGGACAACGGCCGGGGCAAGTCCAAGCCGAAGCCCCAGCGGTCGGTCGCCTCCATTCCGCGGTCCACCAAATGGCCGCCATAAAGCACCGTCGCCGACAACGACGAACGGCCCCCCGGCAGGGAGACCGCCAGGTCCAAGGACCGCAGGCCATCCCGGTCGGCCACGATCCGGCGCTGCTCGAGGATCAACGGCGCTCCCTGGTCCAGCACCATCGACACCGCCAGGGTGGCCGTGTGCCAGCTGTCGGCCGACGGGGCAGCCGACGGGGAAGACGAGGCCAGCTCCGCCAGCACCTCGATCGCCTCGTCCACCCTCCGGCGCACCGTTCGGGGGTCTCGGTCCAGGAGGGAAGCCGCCCAGCGGACCCGGTCCTGGTACAGCGGCTGGCGGGCCTCCGACGAGATCGCGAAGGCCGCCAACGCGGCCACCCTCAGGTCCTCCGGAAGGTGTGAAGCCAGCGACGACAACCGGCCCGACACCTTCTCGCGGATCGCCACCATCCCGTCGTCCGCCGACACCGCGCAGGCCGTCCGCAAAGATGGGCCGACGCGGTCCTCCACCCGGCCTGCCAGGCCGCGGCCCTTGCGCAGGGTCTTCAGCTCCTGGACCAGCTCCGCGCGCTCCACCATCGTTCTCCTTCAGTGCGTCTCCATGGGCCGTCACCCCCTTCAGGACAGCGTGCGATCGCCCGGTGGACGGGAAGTGGACAGAACGTGCATCACCGAGGCGATCAGGGCCGTGCCCAGGCGGACGCCGTCGCGGCTGAGGTAACTGCGGTACGTGCCGATGCGGGCCAGGACCTCGCCGTCCGCGTCGCCCACGCCGAACGTCACCATGCGGGGGCGGCTCTCCCAGGCCGGATCCGTCAACCGAGAAAGAGCCGCCGGCCAGGTCACCGGGTCCGTCGGCTGGCCGTCGGACAGGAAGAACACCAGCGGGCGGTGGACCTGCAGGCGGTGGGCCGCCAGAACACGCGCGTCGGACTCGATCGACGCGCGCAGGAACGTGAACACCGGGCCGAAGTCCGTGCCCGCGGATACCCCCGGTGCGGGCAGGTCGGCCAGTTCGTCCATCGGCAACAGGCGCTGGACCAGGACCGGCTCGGCACCGAAGCCGATCACGCTGCAGAGCACCCGGTCGAGCAGCGACGCGTGGACCGCGCCGCGGAACTCGCGCAGGCCGGCGTTCAGTTCGTCGATGTGGTCGGCCATCGACAGCGAGATGTCGCACGCCACGTAACACGGCAACACGTCGGACCCCATACCCGTTTCTCCTTCACCCCTGAGTCGACCGGGCGCAGCCTCGCAAGCGCGCGTGTATCGAACGTGGAAGAAATGCGGATTTTCGAAACCTTGACGGCCGTTTGCGCGATGTGAAAAGAGGACAGCAAGCTGACAGCGGGGAGGCCGCGTGGAGTTCCGGATGCTCGGCCCGCTCGAGGCGTGGCACGACGGCGCGCCGGTGCCGCTGGGTGACCAGCAGCAGCGGTTCGTCCTCGTCGTGCTGCTCCTGAACGCGAACAAGCCGGTGTCGAGCGCCCGCCTCGCCGAGATCGTCTGGACCGGCCGGGAAACCAAGCCCACCCTGGTGCGCAGCTACGTCAAGCGGCTGCGCGACATCGGCGTGCCCATCGAGACCACCCCCACCGGCTACCTCGTGCGGCTCGGCGGCGACCAGCTCGACACCGCCCGGTTCGACCGGCTGCGCGCCGGCACCGGGCGGACCGACGACCCGCGGCGGAAGATCGAGCTGCTGCGGGAGGCCGTCGGGCTGTGGCGGGGGCGGTTCCTCGAGGACATCGACATCGACCGCGTCGGCGGGCCCGAGGTCGGCTTCCCGGAGGAGAGCCTCTCCGACGCCGTGGGCGACCTCGCCGAGCTGGAGCTGGGCATCGGCGACCACCGCTCGGCGCGCGACCGGCTGCGGCCGTTCGTGCGGAGCGATCCGGCGAGCCAGAAGCACGCCGAACTGCTCATGCGCGCCCTGCTCGCCGGCGGTGACCAGGTCGGCGCGCTGCGCGTGTTCGAAAGCACGCGGGCCGCGCTCGCCGAGCTGCGCATGGAA
>NZ_JAAGNB010001840.1:0-1775 GCF_010550475.1 Amycolatopsis sp. SID8362 | reverse complement strand
CCGGCCGAGGACCCCGAAGGCTTCCTGCTGTCGCGGGCCGCCGCGGCCGACATCGCCGGGCGCGGCGTCGCGGAACTGCCCGCCGACGTCCGGGCCGACGTGCTGGCCCAGTACCCGCGGCTGGACCTCGTCGGCGAGTTCCTGCGGTGCTTCCGCGACCAGGCGGCCCGCAAGCCGGACAGCTCGGCCGCCGCCGCGATCCGCAACGACCTCGCCGTCCGGATGGCGGCCAACCCCCTCGAACGGAGCTGATCGACGTGCGAGCCATCACCGTCCGGGACCGCACCGCGGACCCCGTCCTCACCGAGCTGCCGCACCCGCACGCGGCCGAGAACGACGTCGTCGTGCGGGTGCACGCGGCCGCGTTCACCCCCGGCGAGCTCACCTGGCCGGGCACCTGGACCGACCGCGCGGGCCGCGACCGCGCGCCGAGCGTCCCCGGGCACGAACTTTCCGGCGTGGTCACGGAACTCGGCTACGGCACCACGGGCCTGACCGTCGGCCAGCGCGTCTTCGGCCTGGCCGACTGGACCCGCGACGGCACCCTCGCCGACTACGTGGCGGTGGAAGCGCGCAACCTCGCGCCCCTGCCCGCGGACATCGGCCACGTCACCGCCGCCGCCCTGCCGATCTCGGGTTTGACGGCGTGGCAAGCGTTGTTCGACCACGGCGGCCTCACCACCGGCCGCACGGTCCTGATCCACGGCGCGGCGGGCAGCGTGGGTTCGCTGGCGGTCCAGCTCGCCCGCCAGGCGGGCGCACGCGTAGTGGGCACCGGCCGCCCTGCCGACCGCGAGACGGTGCTCGGCCTCGGCGCGTCGGCCTTCTTCGAACCCAGCTACCTGGAGCAGATCGGCGAAGTGGACTTGGTCCTCGACGTCCTCGGCGGCGAGGTCCTAGACCGCTCGGCGGCTCTGGTCCGCGCGGGCGGCACGTTGGTCACGATCGCCGAGCCACCCCGGGTGCGGCCCCGCGACGGACGGGCGGTCTTCTTCGTGGTCGAGCCGGACCGGCAACGGTTGGCGGACTTGGCGCAGCGGGTGCGAGACGGTCGTCTTGAGGTTCGGGTGGGTGCGGTGCGGCCGCTCGAGGAGGTACCGGCGGAGTTCGCCCACCGGACCCGGGGGAAAACCGTGATCCGCGTGACGGACGGCGATTGACGGGGTTACGCCCGCACGCGAACTGCGGTGCGGCCGGATGCGGCGGGAGGTCATCCCGTCGCCACTCGCCCCGGCGCCCTCATGCCGAGACCGGCCCGCCCCATCCTGGCGCCCGCTCGCCCGCCGCCACACACAGCAGCCAACAGGCCCACCCTCACCGAGCGCCCGCTGAACCGGCCGCCGCAAGTCCCGCGGCCCCGCTCACCCGCCGCCGCACAACCTCGGCCCCAACCTCCGCCGCGCCCCGCGACCCCATGCACTTGGGTGCCCAGCAAGCGCTTTCCCGGGCACACCGCTGCCCGCACCCGTGATCACTCGGGCGCGGGCAGCGGCAACCGGGGCCTAGCGAGCCTTGTGCTGACCCCGTCCCGCCGGCTCCCGGCCGTTCTTCGCGCTCTCCCCCGGCGCCGCGACCGGCTTTTCGGCCGACGCCGGAGTCGGCTTCGGCGCCACCGGCTTCTCGGCCGGCACCGCCGCGGGTTTGTCCCCAGCCAGCGTGTCGGCGACCGGCTCCGTGGCGGGCTTTTCCTGCTCCGCCAACGGGTTCGGCCGCCGGACCTGGACGACGGCCACGATCGCCGCCGCCACCGCGCCGAGCGCCAGCAGCCACGGCCA
>NZ_JAAGNB010001782.1:0-2323 GCF_010550475.1 Amycolatopsis sp. SID8362 | reverse complement strand
CGCCCAGCAGATCGTCGCCGAGCACGCCGGCGACCCGCGGCGTGGCGAGCAGCGCGGCATCCTGTTCGGCGGTGTCGGCCGGCAGCCGCCGCACGCCGCGCGTCTCCCGCTCCCCCGCCGTCCAGCCGCCCGGGTCTTCGCCGATCGGCTCGGGCAACGCGAGCGCGTCCTCGATGCCCGCCATCCCGGCGGCCAGCACGACCGCCAGCGCGAGGTACGGGTTGGCGGAGGCGTCCGACGTCTTGAGCTCGACGTTCGCGTGGCCGGCGCCCAGCAGCGGCGAGCCGGGGACGTACCGCAATGGCGCTTCGCGGTTTTCGACACCCCAGAACGCGTACGCGCCCGCGAAGTAGCCGGGCCGCAGCCGCAGGGTGGACGGAACGCTCGGCGCGGTGATCGCGGTCAGCGCCGGCAGGTCGCGCAGCAGCCCGGCGAGGTAACCGGCGCCGTCGCCGCCGAGGTCGTCGAGAAGGTTCCGCCCCTTGCGGGAGACGGAGGTGTGCAGGTGCCAGCCGTTGCCTGCCGAACCGAGCCCGACGAGCGGCGCGAAGCTGACGACGAGCCCGTGCGCGTGCGCGGCGGCGTGAATGGTCTGCCGCGCCAGCAACTGATCATCGGCGGCGGCCACCGGATCGGTGGCCGCGAGCGACAGCTCGACCTGCGCGACCCCGTACTCGGCGTGCAGCTGCCCGATCCGCAGCCCGTTCGCGGCGAAGTCGTGCAGCAGGGCGGCGATGAAGCCGTCGAGGCGCACCAGGGCGTGCGGGCTGTAGGCCGGCCCGGGGTGCCCGGGCGTGGTCACGATGTCGGTGCTGCCCGCGGGAGCGACGGCGAATTCGAGCTCGTACCCGGCCCGGAACTCGAGCCCCCGCCGCGCCCCCTCGGCGACCTGCGCCTCGAGCACGGCCCGCTGGCAGTAGGGCCACGGCTCGCCGTCCCGGGTGAGCTGCCGCGCGGGCGCCCAGGCGAGCGCGGGCTGCCCCGCGAGCCGCCGCAGCCGCTCGACGACGGGCACGAGCCGGATGTCCCCGGACGGCGTGGCGAGCCCGGCGTGCCCGTAGGTGATGGCGTCATGGCTGTCGAAAACGGCGAAGAGCGAAGTGGCCCCGACCCCGCGAACAGCGGCATCGGCCAGCCCGGCGATGGGCACGATCCGCGACCGCGGAATGCCGTTGTTGTCCGCCCAGGCGAGGTGAACACCCCCAACCCCGGCAGCCGCGAAGTCCTTCGCCGCCGCGGACGCCGCCTTGGTCATGGCCACCCGCCTCCTCCGGCCCCGGACAAACCCCACCCGTCCCGGGGGACGAGCCCCGCTCCAGCGTATCGGGCCGGTCCGACGAAAAGGCCGGGAAAGGGGCCCGCCGAGACGGATTGTCCACATCACGGGCGGCCTGTGGACAACTCGGCGGGCACGGTCTGGGGGACGCCGTCGGCGGCCACTCCGGGCGGCCCCACGGCTTCGGTGCGGCCAGATCACCGTTAGCCGCTGACCTGCGGTTTTGTCGTCGCCGGTCCGTCGCTGGCTTGCGCGGCGGGCTGGCGGTGTTCGGCGGCGGGGTGCGGGTCTGGGCGAGGGTTTGGCGAGTTCAGGCAGCTGGGGGCGCGGGTCTGTTCCCCGAGGGGATGCTGAGCGGGTTAGTTAGCAGCAGGCAGGTGCGCCGAGACTCGTGCGGTTTGCGATGGCCCACCGCAGCGGAACCGGACCACCGCCCGCTCCACTCACCCCGGCGGCTCCACCCCCGCCGCCCGCTCCACTCCATCCCGGCTCCGCAACGCCACCCCGGCCACCACCGCCAGCGTCCCCAACGCCTCCGGTACCGACGGCACCTGCCCCAGCAGCAGGAACCCCATCACCCCGGCCGTCACGGGCAGCAACGCCAACAGCACCGCGAACCTCGCCTGGCCCAGCCGCCGCAGGACCACCTGGTCCAGGGCGTACGGCACCACCGTCGACAGCACCCCGACGCCCACCCCCAGCAGCAGCATCCGGGGCGAGGACCACAGCTCCCCCGTCCCCAGCGCCAACGGCGACAACACCACCGTCGCCGCCGCGAAGCCGATGGCCAGGCTGTCTATGCCGTCGCCGTCGACCGCCACTCGCTTGCCCAGGAGGATGTAGCCCGCCCAGGCCGCCGCCGCGGCCAGGGCGAAGGCCACGCCCAGGAACGAGCCCGCGATGCGGACGTCCGCGATCGCCACCACGCCGCAGGCCACCAGGACCAGCGCCAGCACGTCGCGCAGCGTGCGCGAGCCCAGGGCCGCCACCAGGACCGGGCCCGCGAACTCCAGGGCGACCACCGTGCCGAGCGGGAGCCTCGCGATC
>NZ_JAAGNB010001735.1:0-4165 GCF_010550475.1 Amycolatopsis sp. SID8362 | reverse complement strand
TCCGGCGCGGTGAGGCCGGCGCCGCCGCCGTCGTTGCCGACCGCGCCGCCGAGGATCACCGCGTGCACCAGGTCGCCGTCGGCGAGCGCGCGGTCGAGGGGCTTGAGGACGACGGCCGCGCCACCCTCGCCGCGCACGAACCCGTTGGCGCGCGCGTCGAAGACATGGGCGGTGCCGTCCGGCGACAGCCCGCCGAAGCGCTCGGCGAGGAGCGCGTTCTCGGGCACGAGGTTGAGGTGCACGCCGCCGGCCAGCGCGACCGCGCATTCCCCGCGCCGCAGGCTTTCCACCGCCTGGTGCACCGCGACCAGCGACGACGACTGTCCGGAGTCGACGGTGAAGCTGGGCCCGCGCAGGCCGAGCGCGTAGGAGACGCGGTTGGCGATCAAGCCACGGCGGACCCCGGCCATGGAGTGCCGCGTGACGGCGTCCGCGCCGGCGCGGTCGAGGAGGGTGGCGTAGTCGTCGGAGGCGGCGCCGAGGAAGACACCGGTCCGCGGCCCCGGCACGAGACCGGCGTTTTCCACGGCCTCCCAAGCGAGTTCGAGCATCAGCCGCTGCTGCGGGTCGATCGCCGCGGCTTCCCGCGGAGAGATCCCGAAGAACGCCGGATCGAAGTCCGCGACGCGATCGAGGTACGCCGCCGGCGGCGCGCCCGGGGAGGTGGCGCGGCCGGCGGGCGGTGCCCCGATCGCGTTGCGGCCTTCGCGGAGCAGGGCCCAGAACCCGGCGGGGTCCCCGGCCGAGGGCAGCCGGCAGGACAGGCCGACGATCGCGATCCCGTCCGGCATGGACCCTCCTCACGGTTTTCTTGCGGTACCCCGAAAAGTTAGAAGGAACGGCTTCTGCTTCGCTTCCACCGGCTTCCCCACCCCTGAAAGTCACCGGCCGCGACGGAAGCGACGCGATCCGTGGCGCCCCGCGGGCACGAAGAAGGGGACTGCCCTGGCGGACAGTCCCCTTCGGTACCACGGGTTTTCAGGCGCCGGGCGGTGGCGGCACGGTCGCCCAGAAGTCGCACTGGCTGCGGGTGGCGAGGTCGATCTTCTGGTTGCCACCGGCGGACGCGAGGTCCAGCGACAATGCGTCACGCGCCGTTCCGGTGCTGAACCGCGGCCACGCGGGCAGGCCGTAGGCGTTCGGGTCGCCGGTGCGGGCGAACGTCGACCAGTACTTCGCCATCTGGTCGGCGAGCGCTTGCTGCTGCGCGTTCAGCGTCGCGCCGGTGAACTTCGGGAACAGGTAGTTCAGTTCCGCGCCGTGCTCGGCACCCTCGTCGAAGCCGGGGATGTCGACCACCGGCGGCGCCGTGCGGTCGGAGAACTGGTAGACGAACAGCTTGGCCTGCCCGGCGATCGCGGCCCGGTACGCCGTGACGTGCTGGCAGGTGGCGAGCTGGTCGTCCCCGGCGTCGCTGAGCACCTGCGACAGCGCGAGACCCGGTGTCGGGTAAGCGGACGCGGGGTACTTCGCCAGGACGCGGTCGGCGTCGACGCCGAAGGTGTTCCGGATGATCTGCGGGTAGGACTCGGCGGTGACCGGGTTGCCCGAGGCGTCGTACTGGATGCTGACGATCATCCGCATTTCGTCGCGGTTGTTGCCCCACAGCATCGGCACGTGGTTGAACTTGCCCTGCCGGAAGGCGTCGATCGGCTGCAGCGGCTGCTCGCTGCCGCCGACCACGGGTCCCTGCGGCAGCGGCGGCCACGCCTGCATCAGCGCCTTGACGTCGGTCTTGCCGCGCAGGCAGTCCGCGGCCGCCGCGGCGTCGGCGCAGCCGAACTGCGTGGCCACGGTCGTGCCCATGGTCTCGGCGGCGTCCTTGGTGAGCAGCGGCGACCCGCAGCTGTAGGTCTCGCCGATCGCGCGCTGGAACAACCCGGCCGAGGCCGGCGAAGCGAGGTGGATGCACGCGGCACCGGCGCCGGCGGACTGGCCGCCGATGGTGATGTTGCCGGGGTTGCCACCGAAGCCGGCGATGTTGCGCTGCACCCACTTCAGCGACGCGCGCTGGTCCTGGATGCCGAAGTTGCCGGACTGCACGCCGGGCGTCTCGCCGTCGAGGGACGGCAGCGCGAGGAAGCCCAGCACGCCGACCCGGTAGTTGACGGTGACGACCACGACGTCACCCTGCACGGCCAGGCGCGCGGCGTCGTAGGTGCTGCTGGTGCCGTTCTGGAACCCGCCGCCGTAGAACCACACGACGACCGGCTTGACCCCGGACGTCTTCGGCGCGAAGACGTTGAGGTAGAGGCAGTTCTCCTCGTAGGACTCGATGATCCCGCCGAGCCCGCCGAGCTGCGCGCACTGGCTGCGGAAGTTCGTGGCGTCGAGGACGCCGTCCCACGCCTGCGCGGCCTGCGGCGCCCGCCAGCGCAGCGACCCGACCGGCGGGGCGGCGTAGGGCACGCCCTTGAACGTCACCAGGTCGATGGCCGCGGTCCCGCGGACCACCCCGGTCTCGGTGAGCGCCAGCTCGCCGACGTACTTCGCCTCGGCGGCGGCCGCCGGCGAGGCGACCCCCGGCACCACGAGCGCCACCACGGCACCGGCCGCGGCGATGGCTCTACCCCATCTCATCAAAGCTCCGAAGTTCTCTCGCCTGCAGGGACGGACCGGACGCTAAGCGCGCCCACTTCCATTCCGCTTCCCCACCGGCGAGAGCACGGGCCCTGCGGACGACGTGAATGACTCATTCATGTCGCCGGACGACATGAATGAGTCATTCACTACACCGGGCCGGACCCCTCAAAGCCGGGACAGCACCTCGCGGGCGCGGGTCTGCAACGCGGGCAGCCCGGCCGCGTGCGCGAGCCCCTCCTGGCAAAGCCGGCGCGCCTCCTCGCGCCGCCCCTGACCCGCGTGGGCCCGGGCCAACGCCAGCAGGCAGCGCACCTCGATCAGCCGGAGCCCGCCGCCGCGGGCCAGCTCGAGGGCTTCCGCGCCGACCAGCAGGACCTCCTCGTGGTCGCCGCGGGCGCCGTGGACGGACGCCATGCCGCTCAGCGCTTCCGCGACGTGCCACGGCGAACCCCAGTGCCGGGCCACCGCGACCGCTTCCCGCTGGTGGCGGACCGCCGAGCAGGTCTCCCCCAGCGCCGCCTCCGCCTTGGCGAGCGCGTTGAGCGCGCCGACTTCGGTCTCGCGGTTCTGCTCCTGACGGGCGATCTCCAGCCCCTGCACGGCTTGCGCGCGGCCCTGCTCGAACTCGCCGAGGTCGATCGACACCAGGCTCAGCCCGCACAGCGCCGACCCCTGGCCGTACGGGTGGGAGTGCGCCTTGTGCAGGTCGAACGCCCGGGTCAGCGACCGCCGCGCGCCCGGCAGGTCGCCCTGCAGCCGCTGGACGACGCCGACCCCGACGAGCACGACCGCTTCGCCGAGCTGGTAGCCCTCGGCGACGGCGAGCTCCAGCGCCTCGTCGAGGCACGCGCGGGCCGCGTCGAGCAGGCAGCGCTGCCGGTGCACCGAGGCCAGGTTGTTGAGCACGCTGACCTGGCCCAGCCGGTAGCCGCACTGGCGCTGCAGGTCCAGCGCCAGCTCGAACTGCGACGCCGCCTCCTCGAACCGGCCGGCCACCCGCAGCGCGATGGCGGACGCGTTGAGCGCGGCGGCCTTGCCCTCGGGCCAGTCCACGCGCTCGAACACGCGCAGCGCTTCGGTCATCCACTCGATGGCCTGCTCGTGCCGTTCCCGGTGGACGAACGCCAGCCCGATGCTCTGCGCGGTGACCGCTTCGACGGCGGGCACGTCGAGGCGGCGCGCGGCGGCCAGGACCGTGGTCGCGATGTCGACCCATTCGACCCGGCGTCCCCGGTGGTAGAACGCCGCGCGCACGGAGTCGGCGAGGTACCAGGCGATCGGGTACGGCCCGTCGGTGACCGCCTGCGTGACGACCGCGCAGAGGTTCTCGTGCTCGGCGTCGAGCCAGGCCGCGGCCTCGGCGGAGTCGGCGAAGGAGATGGGGTTCGCCGGCACCACCGCGGGTTCGCGCGGCAGCCGCGGATCGTGCCGCCTGCCGAAGATCCGCTCCGCCGCGTCCGCGCCGGAGAGGTACAGCTCGACGAACCGGCGCCACGCCCGGGCCCGCGCGGCCGGGGCTTCGTTCGCGCCGGCCTGGCGCAGCGCGTACGCCCGCAGCAGGTCGTGCAGCCGGTAGCGGCCG
>NZ_JAAGNB010001680.1:0-2963 GCF_010550475.1 Amycolatopsis sp. SID8362 | reverse complement strand
GTCGGCACCGCGCACGGTGGCGCGGTCGCGGTCGGGGTGGTGGGCCGGGTCCGCGGCACCGGGTCGGCGATCGGGCTGGGCGTGGTCGCGCGCGGTGCCGAACACGCCGCCGTGACCAGCGTGAACCCCAGCAGGGCCAGCACCCCGGTGCCGCGCATCCGCCATCCCCTCGTCGAAGGTCCTGCGCCGGGCGTGCACGCGGGTTGTCCCAGCGTGCAGCGCGGCTACCGCAGGGGGTACCCAGGCGGTCAAGGTCGAACCATGACCAAGCTGAGCGCCGAGCAGATCGCCCGGCACGCCTACGCGGCCGGGTTCCGGGGCCAGGGCCTCACCACCGCGGTGGCGGTCGCGCTGGCCGAGTCCGGCGGGCGGACGACCGCGCACAACGCCACCCCGCCGGACAACTCCTACGGCCTCTGGCAGATCAACATGCTGGGCGCGCTGGGCCCGGAGCGGCGCCACCAGTACCACCTGAAGTCGAACGACCAGCTGTTCGACCCGGCCACCAACGCCCGTGTCGCGAACAGCATCTCCCGCGACGGCCACGACTTCACACCCTGGTCGACGTACACGAACGGCGCCTACAAGGACCACCTCGCGGCCGCGCGCAAGGCCGCGAAGGACGTCACGGAGCACCACGGCAAGCCGCACGCGCAGTCCGGTGGCGGGGCGTTGCGGGTGGACGACGACGTGCTGCACGGCTACGTCCGGCGGACCCGGCACGTCGCGGACGCGCTGGGCGGCGCGACCGGGCAGCTGCGGGACGTCCGCGACATCGCGGAGGACAGCTTCGGGCGGATCGGCAAGGAGTCGGGGTTCGCCGGCGCGCTGGCCGGCTTCGGGCTGGCGCTGCAGCGGCAGGTCAAGGGCGTCGGCACGCACGCCGACGGGCTGGCCGAGGCCGCGCGGAAGGCCGCCAAGACCTACCGCGACCACGAAACGGCCACCGCGGCCGCGCTCACCGACGTCCGACGGAGCTGACATGGACACCGCCGCACTCGCGCGCTCCTTCGCGAAGGACCTGATCGCGTACCGGAACAAGCTCGCCGGCAAGGCCGAGGACGCCGTCCGCGCCGAATACGCCCTGCACCAGGTGGCCACGGCGCTGGACGACCAGCACGACGCGTACCACAAGGAAAGCGCCGTGGTCCTCGGCCACTGGCACGGCCACGGCGCCGAGGGATTCCGCCACACCAGCGCGAAACTGACGAACGAACTGAAGGTCACGGGCGCGGCCGGCGCCGCGGCGGAGAAGGTCGTCGCGCACGTCGCGTCCACAGTGGACAGCGGGCACACCGCCGTGCAGCAGCTGGTCGACGAGTACACCGCCAAGGCGAAGCAGGTCCTGGACGCGGGAGTGGCCACCGGGACGCAAGCCGCGCTGATGCGGGCCGTCGGGCACGTCGCCGACCTGGCGCCGCACTACACGCGGCAGTCCGCGTCGACGCTGCGGCACGTCCACGCCGAACTCGAAGCCGCGGCGAAGAAGCTGAACGCGCTGCGGAAGGACCTCAGCCACGATCACGTGGCGGACAGGACGACGCACGCGAGCCACGTTTCGGGGCGGGGCAAGGAGATCGTGCACGCCGCGCGCAAGGAGCTCGGCACGCGGGAGAACCCGCCGGGCAGCAACCGCAACCCGTACGGGCCGACCGCCGCCTGGTGCTCGTCGTTCGCCACCGCGATGTGGCGCAAGGCGGGCGTGAAGATCCCGGTGCTGCCGTTCAGCGGCGACGTCTTCCACTGGGGACAGGCAAACGGGCACGCATACGGCAAGCATTCGCTGCACGAGGCGCGGCCGGGGGACGTGCTGATCTTCGGCACCGGGCCGCAGAACACGTCGACGAGCACGCACATCGGCATCGTCGAGAAGGTCGAGGGGAACCAGGTCACGATGATCGAGGGCAACTCCGGGGACGCCGTCCGCCGGAACACGCACACGCTCTCGGCGTCGACGTTCTACGGAGGGGTGCACCCGTGATCACCGGAAAAGCCGCGGACCGGACGGTCGCCGTGGAGGTCGCGCCCGGCGGGGCGTTGCAGGAGCTGACGCTGGAAGCCGCGGCGCTGCGGCTGGAACCGGACGAGCTGGCCCGCCGCATCCTGCTGCTGACGGCGGCGGCTTCGGCCCGCGCGACGGCGTCGTTGTGGCACAGCGTCGACGGGCTCGGGCTGACGGCCGCGGGCGAGGACGCGGAGGCGACGACGCCGGAGAGCTGGCGGGCGCAGTGAGCGGGGAGCGGACGACGGTGGAGCTGATCGAGGACGCCTTCGCGGAGCCTGGGCCGGGGTACGGCGCACGGCTGGCGGCGATCCGGGCCGAGGCGTGCGGGGACGGCGTGGAGCTGGCGGTGGACCTGCACGGGGCGCTGGTGGAGCTGCGGTTCGAGCGGTGGGCGTTGAACCTCGCGCCGGGGGAGCTGGCCGGGGTGATCCGGCGGCTGGCTGGGGAGGCCGGGGTGGAGGCGTTGCGGCAGGGGCGGGAATTGCTGGGGGAGTTGCTGCCGGAGGACATGCCGCCTGGGGTGGTCGGGCCGCGGATCGGGGTGCGGCCGGTGGAGGAGCCGGGGTTCGAGGCGGGACCGGTCATCCGGCCGCGACCGGAACCCGAGGACGACTTCACGCCGGTCACCTGGGCGACTTGATCCGGGGTCGTGAGTGTTCAGTCGGGTTAGAACCCGACTGAACACTCACGACCGGTCGCGGCGGAGGGCTCAGGTGGCTGCGTCGAGCATGCGGGTCAGGCGGTCCGCGAGCCACGCGCTGTCCGCCGGGGTCACCATCACCCACGGCTCGCCGCCGGCGTCCTCCGGGGTCACCGCGTACCGGCCCGCCGCCGTGTCGAACCAGGCCAGGACCGGCGGCCGCCCCGCCGGGCCGGAGGCGCCCAGCTGACCTGCCGCGTAGCGCTCCGAAGTCGCCAACGTCGCCAGCGGGCGCACCGCCCGCCCGGTGATCCCCGC
>NZ_JAAGNB010001623.1:0-16378 GCF_010550475.1 Amycolatopsis sp. SID8362 | reverse complement strand
GACCACGTGCTGATGCGGTGGCCGATCGGCCGGATCGCCGCGCTGGCCCGGTCGACGAAGGCCGCGCTCGGGCCGCTGCTGCGCGGGCTGACCGGCGTCCCCGGCTTCGTCGGCGACGACGGCGTCCCGGTGCCCGGCACCGACGTCGTCGCGGCCTGCGACGCGATCGTCCCCTCGATGGTCGAGCGCGACCCGGAGTGGGCGGGCTGGTGCTCGGTGCTGGTCAACCTCAACGACCTGGCGGCCATGGGCGCGACCCCCACCGGGCTGCTCGACGCGCTCGGCGCCCGTGACGCGTCCTTCGCCGCCCGTGTCCTCAGTGGACTGCGGAAAGCGAGCCAGGCGTACGGCGTGCCGGTGCTCGGCGGGCACACGCAGTTCGGCGTCCCGGCCTCGCTGTCGGTCACGGCACTGGGCCGGACCACCGACCCGGTCCCCGGCGGCGGCGGGAAACCCGGGCAGCGCGTCTGGCTCACCGCCGACCTCGAAGGCGGCTGGCGGCCCGGCTACACCGGCCGCCAGTGGGACTCGACGAGCTTCCGCCGCACGCCCGAGCTGCGCGAACTGCTTGGTGCGGTGGCGAAGGCGAGACCAGCGGCGGCGAAGGACGTCTCGATGGCCGGGATCGCGGGCACGCTCGGCATGCTCGCCGAAGCGTCCGGCTGCGGCGCGGTACTCGACGTCGAAAAGGTGCCGCGGCCGCGGGGAGCGTCCACAGGGGACTGGCTGACCTGCTTCCCGGGCTTCGCGATGCTCACCGCCGGCGCCCCGGCACCGGCCGGGCCCGCGGTCACCGCGGCGTGCGGCGAGCTGGTGGCGGGCACCCGTGTCACGCTGCGCTGGCCCGACGGCGAACTGACGACCGCCATCGACGGCGGCGTCACCGGATTGGGGAACTCATGACGACACTGAGGATGGCCGCGGTCGCCGCGCCGTTCGACCGCGACCTCGAAGCCGACTTCGCCCGCATCGAGAAGCTCATCGGCGAGGCGAAGGCCGAGGGCGTCCGGCTGCTGGCGTTGCCGGAGGCCGCGCTCGGCGGCTACCTCGCCAACCTCGACGGCGGCGCCGAAGGACCGCCCGCGCTGGCCGACGGCGGCCCCGAAATCCAGCGGCTGGCCGCGCTGGCCGGCGAGCT
This sequence comes from Amycolatopsis sp. SID8362, assembly GCF_010550475.1. Classification (NCBI taxonomy): domain Bacteria; kingdom Bacillati; phylum Actinomycetota; class Actinomycetes; order Pseudonocardiales; family Pseudonocardiaceae; genus Amycolatopsis; species Amycolatopsis sp. SID8362. Next base: position 15,240 of record NZ_JAAGNB010001623.1, on the reverse strand, counting down.
CGTGGTCACCGCGGGCTACTGCGAACTCGCCGACGGTCGCCGCTACAACTCCGCGGTGTGCGTCAGCGGCGACGGCGTTCTCGGGCACCACCGCAAGGTCCACCAGCCCCTCGCCGAGAACGCCAGCTACGGCGCGGGCCGGGAGTTCGCTGCGTTCGACACGCCGGTCGGGCGGCTGGGCATGCTCATCTGCTACGACAAGGCGTTCCCCGAGTCGGCGCGGGCGCTGGCCCTCGACGGCGCGGAGATCGTCGTCTGCATGTCCGCCTGGCCCGGCAGCCGCACCCAGCCCGCCGCCGACCTCGCCGAAGACCGCTGGAAGCGCCGGTTCGACCTGTTCGACCGGGCCCGCGCACTGGAGAACCAGATCGTCTGGCTCTCGGCCAACCAGTCCGGCACCTTCGGCGACCTGCGCTTCGTCGCGAGCGCCAAGGTCGTCGACCCCGGCGGTGAGGTCCTCGCCGACACCGGTGTCGCCGAAGGTCTGGCGATCGCCGAACTCGACGTCCAGGAGGCGCTGGCCACGGCCCGGCGGTCGATGGGACACCTGGCCGACCGACGGCCCGACGCCTATCCCGTTAGTGTCCCGTGAATGGGGCAGATCCGGATCGCCGCCGTGGCCGCGCACTTCGGGCGCGACCTCGACTTCGACCTCCAGCGCATCGCGACGCTGATCGACCACGCGCGCTCCTCCGGCGCCGCGCTGCTGGTGCTGCCGGACGCGGCCCTCGGCGGGTACCTCGCCGACCTGCGCCACCCCGACCCGGACGCCCTGCCCCCGGCCCTCGACCCGGACTGCGCGCAGCTGAAGACCATCGCCTCGCTCGCCGCGGAGATGGTCGTCTGCGTGGGCTACTGCGAGGCCGACGGGCCGCGGCGCTACAACTCCGCGGTCTGCGTCACCGGCGACGGCGTACTCGGCCGGCACCGCAAGGTGCACCAGCCGCCGGGGGAGAGCGTCGCCTACGAGCCGGGTGCGGAGTTCGCCGCGTTCGACACACCGGTCGGGCGGCTGGGCATGCTGATCGACTACGACAAGACGTTTCCCGAGTCGGCGCGCACCCTGGCGGTCGACGGCGCGGAAGTGCTCGCCTGCCTCAGCGCCTGGCCGACCAGCATCACCAACCGCGCGCCGCGGATGGCCCAGGACCGCCAATCCCGCCTGTTCGACCTCTACGACCAGGCGCGCGCGGCGGAAAACCAGGTCGTGCTCGTGTCGTCCAACCAGACCGGCGCGATGGGCGGGATGCGGTTCCTCGGCCAGGCCAAGGTCGTCGGGCCCGGCGGGGAGATCCTGGCGCGGACCTGGTCGAAGGCCGGTATCGCGGTCGCCGAACTCGACGTCGAGCAGGAGATCGCCAACGCCCGGCGCGTGCTGCACCACCTCGGGGAACGGAAACCGTCGGTGTACCGGGAGGCTTGATGCGCATCGCCCTGCTGAGCTACTCGACCAAACCCCGCGGCGGGGTCGTGCACACCCTTTCCCTGGCCGAGGCACTGGCGGAACTCGGCGAAGACGTCACCGTGTGGACCCTCGGCCGCGGCGGCGACGCGGGGTTCTTCCGGCCGGTCGACCCACGGGTGCGGGTGGCGATCGTCCCCTTCCCGGACGCGCCCGGCGAATCGGTGGGGGAGCGGATCCTGCGGTCGATCGCCGTGCTGCGCGAGGCGTTCACCCCGGGCGCGTACGACGTCGTGCACGCGCAGGACTGCATCAGCGCCAACGCCGTCGACGACTGCGTCCGCACCATCCACCACCTCGACACCTTCACGACCCCGGAACTGGCGGCCTGCCACGAGCGCGCGATCGTCCGGCCGTACGCGCACATCTGCGTCTCGGCCGCGGTGGCCGCGGAAGTCCGCGCCGGCTGGGGCATCGAGGCGACGGTGATCCCCAACGGCGTCGACTACGACCGCTTCGCGACCGCGCGCCGTTCTTCTTCGCGGGGCCGCTACGTGCTCGCCGTCGGCGGAATCGAACCGCGCAAAGGCTCGCTCGATCTGCTGGAGGCGTACGCGCTCTTGGCCGAGCCGGACCTGCGCCTCGTCATCGCCGGCGGCGAGACGCTCTTCGACTACCGCGACTACCGTGTCCGCTGGGAGAAACGTGCGGCGGAGCTGGGCGTCTCGCCGGTGGTGCTGGGGCCGGTCGGGCACGACGAGCTGCCGTCACTCGTGGCCTCGGCGGCGGTGTTCGCCTTTCCCTCCACCAAGGAGGGGTTCGGGCTGGCCGCGATGGAGGCCCTGTCCGCCGGCGTGCCGGTGGTCACCCGCGACCTGCCGGTGCTGCGTGAGGTCTTCGGCGGCGCCGCGCGGTTCGCAGCCGACCCGCCGGGGTTCGCGCGCGAGCTGCGGGCCGCCCTCGACGGTGCCGACCCGGAACCGGGGCGCGCGCTGGCCCGGCGCTACCGGTGGGCCGCAGCCGCGGAGGCTCACCGGCGCTTCTACGGGGCACTTTCCGGAGGGCCCGCGGTCAGACGGTGAGGACGACTTTGCCGCGGAGGTGACCGCGCTCGATCAGCCGGTGGGCGTCGGCGATGCGCTCGAACGGGAAGGTCTCGTGCACGTGGACCCGGAGCTTGCCCTGCTCGACGAGCTCGACCAGACCGCGCAGGGCGACCGGGTCGGGGTCGACCGCGATGCCGCTGAACCGCCTGCCCGCCGCCGCGAACTTGGCGGCGAGCACCGTGTCCTCCTCGGCGACCGCGGTCACGAGGTGACCTCCGGGGCGGAGCACCTCGAGCGACCGCTCGGCGGTGTCGCCGCCGAGGGTGTCGAGCACGACGTCGATGTCCCGGACCACCTCGGCGAAGTCGGTCGTCGTGTAGTCGATCACTTCGTCGGCGCCGAACCCCTCGACGAACTCCCTCTTGCTCCCGCCGGCGGTCGTGACCACGTGCGCGCCGAGCGCCTTCGCGAGCTGGATCGCGACGTGGCCGACGCCGCCGCCCCCGCCGTGGACCAGGACGCGGTCGCCCTCGGTCACGCCGCCGAGGTCGACGAGACCCTGCCACGCGGTCAGCCCGACGACCGGCAGCGCCGACGCCTCGACGTGCGAGAGCGACGGCGGCTTGCGCACCAGGTGCAAGGCCGGCGCGGCGACGAACTCGGCGTACGCACCGGCCGCCCGCGGGAACAGGGGCATCCCGAACACTTCGTCGCCGGGCCGGAACCGCCACGTCGCCGCTGTCTCGACCACGCCGCTGATGTCCCAGCCGAGGACGAACGGCGGCGGCCCGAGCAGCGGGAACTCGCCGGCGCGCAGGCGCGGTTCGAGGGGGTTCAGCCCGATCGCCGCGACCCGGACGAGGACTTCGGTCGGCAGGGGCCGGGGCTTGGCCGCGTCAGTGACGGTGAGGACCTCGGGGCCCCCGAAACTGTGCTGGGTGATCACTCGCATTCCTCGATGGTGTCCTGGCGGGACACGGGCGTGCCACTGGTGTCCCGCCGGAGAATGCCGATAACCCGCCACGCGAGCTAGGCTGGGGTCCATGACCGAGCTTGTCCACGAGCCGGTGTTCCGGACCGACGATGCGGGCGCCTGCGAGCCACTGGCCCACGGCCAGGACATCGCCGCGCACTTCCACGACTTCGGCCAGCTCAGGTACGCCGCCTCCGGGGCACTGGTCACCACAACCGAGGCGGGCACCTGGGTAGCGCCTGCCAATCGCATCACGTGGGTGCCGCCGTTCCACGTGCACAGCAGCCGTTCGTACGGCGAGACCGACGTCCGGCTGCTTCGGGTGCCGGCCGAACTGGCGGGGCAGCTGCCCGCCGAACCGTCGGTGTTCACGGCCAGCGCGCTGCTGCGCGAGGCCTACCTGGCGAGGACCGGCGACCCCGAGCCGGTCGACAGTCCCCGCGCCCGGCTGCTCCTCGACGTCGTCCTCGCGGAGCTCGCGCGTGCGCGGCGAGAGCCCCTGCGCCTCCCGGAACCGGGCGACACCCGCCTGAAGGCCGTGACCGACCTGCTGCACGCCGACCCGGCCAGTCCGGCGACCCTGGCGGAGCTGGGGCGCCGGACCGGTTCGAGCGAGCGCACCCTCAGCCGCCTGTTCGGCAGCGAGCTGTCGATGAGCTTTCACCAGTGGCGGACGCTGTTGCGCGTCCAGCGGGCGCTGCTCGAACTCGGTGCGGGCACTTCGGTCACCGACACGGCGATCCGGCTGGGCTGGTCGAACCCCAGCAGCTTCATCGACGCCTTCACCGAGCTCGTCGGCCAGACACCCGGCCGCTACCGCGCAGCTGCGGCTGCGACGCCGGGACCGGCTACCCGGTCGCCGACGACGAGTTTCATCGGCGACCGATGAACGCCGTGACCGCCTCGGTGACCGCGCCGGGTTGCTCGTCGGGGATGAAGTGCCCGGCGCCAGGGATGACGACACCGCGTGTGTCGGCCGCCCAGGGACTCAAGGAAGCGGCCATGTCCGGGATCGACCCGTGCGAACTGGAGATTCCCAGGACCGGAACGGTCAAGGCGCCTCGGCTGAGAGCGTCGTGGTTCTTGCGTCCCGATTCCGCGGCATCGCGGTAGTAGGCGAGGAACGCGCGCAAACCGTCCCCGGTGGCGATGGCGGCGGCGTAGTGGTCGATCTCGGCACTGTCGAACGTATCCGGGGAGACTGACTTGGCCTTCAGGAACCAGTCCACGTAGTCCCGCTCGCGGCCCGTGAGGAGCAGTTCGGGAAGGCCGGGCACCGTGTGGAACGCGAAGTGCCAGGTCTTCCAAGCCTTGCCGGGGTCGGTCGGAATGGAGTCCGGGAGGGTGATTCCGGGGATGCCGGCGTCCAGCAGCGCGACCCCGTGCAGGTGCCGTCCGTGGTTCAGGGCCAGCGAGAACGCCACCCAAGCCCCGATGTCATGGGCGACGAGCCAGTACTCCGCCACACCGAGCTTGCTCACGGCGTCCTGGATGCGCGCCGCGACGGTGTGCGTGTCGTAGCTGCCGTGCGGCCGGTCCGAGTGGCCTTGCCCGGGCAGGTCGAGCGCGATGACCCGGCACCACCGGGCCAGGTCCGGCATCACCTTGCGCCACGCCCACCAGGTCTGCGGGAACCCGGCGAGCAGCACGACCACCGGGCCGTCCGGCCGGCCGCCGTCCACGGCGTGCAGCCGGCTGCCGTCCACCTCGATCCAGCGGTGGGTGAAGCCTGGCAGGCCGGGGAGGGCCAATTCCGAGATCGCGGTGTCGTCCATGTCCCGAGGCTAATCATCTTGAACTGTTTGGTTCAAGATAGGATGAGGGGGATCACCTGCCCGGCGCGAGAACGAGGGAGCCGCGAGATGGCCGGACGGAAGCAGTTCGACATGGAGGTCGTGCTCGACGCGGCGATGGTCCAGTTCTGGCGGGCCGGCCACGCCGCCACCTCCGTGGACGACCTGTCCCGGGTGACCGGGCTGAACCGCAGTTCCATCTACTCCTCGCTCGGCGACAAGGACGTGCTGTACCTGCGCTGCCTGGACCGCTACGCCTCGCGGTACGGCGACCGGTACGACCAGGCCCTCGCCGGCGCGTCCGAAGACCCGCTGCACGCCGTACGTACCTTCTTCGACGTCACCCTGCAGCGCATCGCCGACCCCGACGTGCCCGACGGATGCCTGATCGCCCAGACCGCGATGGCGATCCCGACCCTGAGCCCCGCCATCGCCGCCCGCGCGGTCCAAGCTCTGGAGTACCAGCGGGCGCGGTTGCGGGTCGCCCTGACCTCCGCGAAGCTGCCCGACGCCGAGGGCTTCGCGATCCACCTCGCCGCGGTCAACCAGTCTCTGGCCGTCATGAGCCGGGGCGGAGCGAGCGGGCAGCAGCTCCGCACGATCACCGACGTCAGCGTGAGCGCGCTCGCGCAGGTGGTGCTTTCGCGGAGCTGACGTCCGCGGCACGGGGTCGGCCTCAGCGGTTCTTGCGCCGGATCTTCATCGTCCGCAAGTCGGTGACCGCGTAGTTCAGGTCCCGGCACGGCAGGCCGTGCGCGGCCAACGCAGCGGTCGCGCCGTCCTTCGCCGCGCGTTCGTCGTCGCCCGGACCGGCCGGGATCTGGCAGCGGAAGGTGAACGCCGTCGCGTTGACGTCATGGCTGAACGTGCCTTCCTCGGTGAAGGCGACGTCGGTCTTGCCTTCCAGCGAGCGGCGAGCGCTCTCGTCGAGTGGGGCGAACTTGCCGCGGATGATCACGCGGAACGCGTCCATGTCAGGCGTCCTTCCGGGTCGCACAAGTCAAGGGTTGTTCGCCGGAAAGTGAAGCAGACTCCAAACTTGGTGTCGACTCTATTTATTTCGGCCTGTTCGGGTTTGGCGGGGTTCGCCGAACCAGTGGCCGAGCGCCGGTCCGAGGTTCTCCGGGGTGCCTGCCCAGCAGACGTAGCCGTCCGGCCGGATGAGCATCGGCTCGAGGTCGGCGCCGGTTCCGACGTGGTCCACCCGGTCCGACCAGAGTTCGGCGGTTTTGCCGAACCGGCGGCCCGGATCGATCAGCAGGCCGCGCCCCGAGCGCAGCAGCTCGTGCGACCGGACCGGGCCGAGGTCCAGATCCGGGGCGGGCAGGCCGACGAGCGGCTGGGTGCCGGTGCCCGGCATCGGGTAGCGGATGCCCATCCCGGACAACGTGTCGTCGAGGTGGTACTGCACGTCCCGCAGTCGCGTCAGCGCCGCGAACAGGTCCTTGGCGGCTGTCACGTCCGGGTCGCTGGTGCCTTCCTGGTCCATCAGCAGGCTTTGTGCCTGCACGTTGCGCAGCACGGCGGCCCCGACCGGGTGCCGTTCGGTGTGGTAGGTGTCGAGCAGGTGCGCCGGGGCCCAGCCGTGCACCGCGGCAGCGAGTTTCCACCCGAGGTTGAGCGCGTCCTGGATCCCGGTGTTCATGCCCTGAGCGCCGATCGGGAGGTGGACGTGGGCGGCGTCGCCGGCCAGGAACACCCGCCCGTGCCGATACCGGGAAGCCTGCCGGGCCGCGTTGGTGATGCGGCGGGCGTAGCGCAGTTCGAGCAGCCGCACCCGGGAGCCGAAGACGGCGTGCAGCCCGTCGCGGATCTCGTCTTCGGTGACCGGGACCTCGCGGGGGAGTGACCGGCCCGGTCCGCCCAGTGCGAGCCGGCGCAGCGGCCTTCCCCGCGCGTCGGTGCCGAGCGGGAACACCGACACCCAGTGGCCGTCGTCGCTCCTGGTGTGGGTGATCGTCCGGTCGGCGCCGCTCAGCCGGACGTCGGCGGCGACCGTGGTCCTCGTGCCCGGGCGGCCCGGGAACGCGGCCTTCAGCAACGAGCGCACGGTGCTGCGGCCGCCGTCGGCCGCGACCAGGTGACGGGAGCGGATGACGGCACCGCCGGCGAAGGTCGCGGTGACCCCGTCCTCGTCCTGGGTGAGGCCGGTCAACTCGTGGTCGCGGCGCACGTGGATGCCCTGTGCGGCAAGGTAATGCTCGAGAAAGCCCTCGATCACCACCTGCGGGATCGACCGCCACGGATGGCGGTGCCGGTCCCGGGTCAGCGGGAGGGCGAGGCCGGCGAAGTGGGCCGTGCCGATCGGGTGATTTCCGGTTGCCAGCAACGGTTCCAGCAGGCCGCGCTGGTCGAAGGCCTCCTGCGTGCGGGACTGCACCCCGCCCGCCTTCGACAGGGTGCTGCGCCGCGGCAGCTTGTCGACCAGCACGGCAGGCACCCCTGCCAGTCGCAGTTCGTTGGCCAGCACCAGGCCGGTCGGGCCGGCGCCGACGACGAGCACGTCGGTGTCCATGGGTTCTCCTCTGGTTACGTCGATCAGGACGAGAGCAACGCTCGGCCGTCGGCACCGGCTCCGCCAGAAACCGGACGGTCTGCGTCGGTATCCGACGCGCATTACGCTGGGGACGGTGGAATCCGACTACGACGAGCTGGATCGTCGCCTGGTGCACGCCCTGCAGATCAACGGCCGGGCCCCGTTCAGCACGATCGCCGGAGTGCTCGGCGTGTCGGATCGCACCGTCGCCCGCCGGTACGCCCGGTTGCGATCGGCCGGTGCGGTGCGGGTGCTCGGCGGAGTCGACCCGACGGCGCTGGGTGCGGTGCTGTGGTTCCTGCGGGTGCGGTGCGCGCCCGCCGCGTCCCTCCCGGTCGCCGAGGCACTGGCCCGCCGCCCCGACACGTCCTGGGTGAGCATCACCTCCGGAGGCACGGAGATCACCTGCACGGTCCGCACCGAAAGCGAAGCCGACACCGAAGCGCTGCTGCTGGCCAAGCTCCCGCGCACGCCCCGCGTGGAGGGCGTGACCGCGCACTCCGTGCTGCACGCGTTCTACGGCGGCCCGGACAGCCTCGTCGCCAAGCTCGGATCGCTGGACGAGGCGGCGATCAAGCGGCTGCGCCCGCCTCCGGTACCGCACCGGCCGGGACCGGTCCGGCTCGACGACGGGGACCGCAAGCTCCTCGCCGCGCTGGCCGCCGACGGGCGGACCGAGCTCGAGCAACTGGCCGCGCTCACCGGCTGGTCGCCGACGACGATCCGCCGCCGGATGACCGAACTGCGCGAGCGCGGGGTGCTGTACCTGGACATCGACGTCGACGGGACCATGTTCGGCGTCGGCTCCCGAACCCTGCTTTGGCTCTCGGCCGCCCCCGCCCGCCTGGAGGAGATCGGGACGGCGCTGGCCGCGCACCCGGAGATCGCGTTCGCCGCCGCCACGACCGGGCCGACGAACCTGTACGCGACCGTGGTGTGCGCGAACCAACGGGAGCTCTACCGGTACTTGACCACCCGCGTGGCCACGTTGCCCGCCATCACGCACATGGAGACCGCTCCGGTGATCCGGACCGTCAAACGGGCCGCGAGCCGGGTGTAGTGCCCTGGTCTCGCAAGCGGTTCGCCCGCCATGGTCAATCGGCGCCGTGGCAAGCTCAAGCCCGGCGTCGGTCCCGCGATACTGGCGGGAATGGGTCGACGCTGTCCTGGGCGTCATGAGAGGAGTGGTCACCCGTGCTGGAGCCGCTGAGGGGCGACAAGACGTCACTGCGTGAGATTGCGAGCTCGGACGGACTCGCCCTTTTCGGCATCGTGGGTGATGACCGTGTCACGAGGTTCATGTCCTTCGACAGCCGAAGCCCCGAACTCGCCCAGATGGCGGCCGATGGCGTGGTGGAGCGGGCGAAGGCGGTGCCGAGGAACGAGTACTATCTGGCGATCACGCGCGCTGGTGATGACGAGTTGATCGGCACTTGCCGTATCGAGTTGTCCGGTGTGCGAGCGGCGAAGATCGGATACATGGTCGCTGCGGACCACTGGGGGAACGGCTATGCGACCGACGCGGTCGGAACCATGCTCGACTTCGCTTTCCGGAAGCTCGAACTGCACCGCATAACGGCTGCGATCGGGCCGGAGAATCAGGCGTCACAAGCTGTGGTCAAGCGCTGGGGATTCTCTCGTGAAGGTGTACTGCGTGATCACGTGTTCACCAACGGAGCGTGGCGGGACTCCGTCCTGTTCTCGCTGTTGCACCATGAATGGCTGAAGAGCAACCGGGCATGACCGGCACATGGCCACTGCTCAACGATTCGCGTGCCGGCCGGCCGCGTCGCCGAGGTCGGCCAGATTGCGCTGGTACTGCTCGCGGGCCGGGAGGCCGCCGGCGTGAGCGCGGCTCAAGGCCGCCTCCCAATGGTGTCTCGCGCGGAGTGGGTTCCCCTCGTCGCGGGCGATGCGGGCGAGGCCGTCGTGGGCTGTGGCGTCGGTCAGGTTGTCACCATCGCCGGCCGTGAGTCTCAGCGACTCGTGGAAGCATTCCGAGGCCAGGGCAGGGGCATCGAGGTCGAGGTGGGTTTGCCCGAGGACCGTGAGGGCGTGGCTCTGGATGTCGCGGTCGCCGATGCGGCGGGCGAGGACGAGTGCCGCGCGGGCTCCTTCGAGGGCGGCGGTGAAGTTGCGCCGTCGGCGGTCGCTGTCCGCGATGGTGTAGAGGTTGCGGCACTCGATCTCCGTCGCGCCGATCTCGCGGCTGATCGTCGTCGACTGTTCGAGGTTCTTCAGCGCGGCGTCGGTGTCGCCACGGCGGAGCTGGGCGTCGCCGAGGTTGAAGAGGGCCACCGCCTTGAGGTGGGGGTTGCCGAGAACGGGATCTTGTGCCAGCACCTCCCTGGCGGCGGCGATGGCGTCGTCGTGGTTGCCGAGAGCGATGTGCGTGGCCCCGAGGTTGATCAGCGCGGCGGCCTTGTCGAACGGGGTCCCGACCCCGTCCAGCAGGGTGAGCGCTTGGTGGAAGCTGGTACGCGCTTCGAGAAAACGGCCCAGACGGAAATACGCTATGCCGAGGTTGCAGTGCGCGCGACCGGCGCCGCGGTCGTTACTTCGCTCCTGTTCGAGCGTGAGTCCCGCGCGTAGTGCCCGCAACGCGGCGTCCAGGCGACGAGCGGTTATCAGAGACTTTCCGAGGTGCCGGTACAGGTCCGCCTTGACCTCCTGGGACGCCCCGGCGTCGAGGCCGGATTCGTAGGCGGCCAGCGCCTCGTCCAGGTAGCCCTGGCGTTGCAGGACCGGCCCGAACAACGACGCCAGCTCGGCGGTCTCTTCCGGTAGCCCGTACTCGCCGGCCACGTGGATCAGCTCGGCGATGGCGAGGTGCTCGGTGTCGATCACCGATCGCACGTCGTGTGCGCTGCGCAGGTCCGGCAGCGGGTGCCGGCTCCGCCTCCGCTCCTCGTTCCCCACTGGGTGCGCCACCCGTCCGGCGGTGTGGCCGAGGTCGAGGTAGTACGCCACGACCCGGCCGATCGCTTCGGTGCGTTCACCCTCGGAGCAGAGCGAGCGGGCGAACTGGCGCAGCAGGTCGTGGAACAGGTAGCGGTCGGGAGCCCGGTTCACGAGCAGGTTGACATCGACCAGCTCTTCGAGGGTCCGGCGTGCGTCGGGCAACGCGAGGGCCACGGCGGCGGCAGCGGCGTGCACACCGAAGTCGCCCCCGGGCAGCAGGCCCAGGAGCCGGAAGGCCCGCTGCGTGGAAACCGAGAGGTTGTCGTAGGAAACGGCGAACGCCGAGCGGACGCTGCGGTCTTCCGCGGCCAGTTCGGCCAGCCGACGGCGTTCGTCACGCAGGAGGTCCGCGAGGTGCGCGACCGTCCACCGCGGTCTGCTGCGCAACCGCGACGCGGCGATCCGGATGGCGAGCGGCAGGTAGCCGCACAACGCCACCACGTCGGCGACCGGCCCATCGGCGGATTGCCGGTTCGCGATCCGGCGGAACAGCCGGCCGGCCTCGTCCGGCGGCAGCACGTCGATCGAGAGCGAAGACGCACCCTCCAGAACGGTGAGCCGACGTCTGCTCGTCACCAGCACCCGCACCCCGGGTGAGGCCGGAAGCAGGGGACGCACCTGCGCGGTGTCGACCGCGTTGTCCAAGACGACGAGCATCCGCCGGTCGGCCATCGTCGAGCGCCACAGGTCCGCGCGCAGGTCCGTGCCCTCGGGGATCTTCTCGGGCAGCACGCCGACACCCCGCAGCAGCACGTCGAGCGCCACGTCCGGCTCCAGCGGCCGTCGCCCGGGGGTGTGGCCGTGCAGGTCGACGAACAGCTGCCCGTGCGGGAACCGGCTCCGGGTCAGGTGGCCGACCCGCACCGCCAGCGTGGTCTTCCCGATACCGGGCATACCGTCGATCGCCGAGATCACCACGGCGGTGTCGGAGGCTTCCTCCACCAGCTCGACGAGATCGCGGACTTCGTCGTGGCGGCCCGTGAAGTCCGGGAGGTCGCGGGGCAAGGACCGGGGTGCCGCGACCGAAGGTTCGGAGGTGGGCGTCGACGCGAGCGCGACATCGCCGCGCAACACACGTGCGTGCAGTTCGCGCAACTCCGGGCCGGGGTCGACGCCGAGTTCGTCGGCCAGCCGGACCCGGTGCCGCTCGTACGCCCGCAGCGCGTCCGCCTGCCTGCCCTCCCGGCTCAGCGCGGTCATCAGGTGCGCGACGAACGGCTCGCTGGTCGGGTACTCGGCGGTGAGCGCGGACAGTTCGTCGACCAGACCGGTCGTGTCGCCGATTGTCACCCGCAGCCGGATCAGCAGTTCCTGAGCGGCGATCCGTTGTTCGGTCAGGGAAGCGGCCGCGGTCTCGAACGTCCGGCCGTTCAGTCCGGCGAAGGCAGTACCCCGCCACAGGGACAGGCCCGCGCGCAAGGCATGGATGGCCTGGTCGTTCGCCTCCGCGCGGGCCAATTCGGTGGCGCGCTTCACCGCCGCGGAGAACCGCAGGACGTCAGCCTGGTCGTCGTCGATGCAGAGGCGGTAGTTGCCGGAGTCGGTGACCACGGCGGCACCGGCGCTGCCGAGATCCCGTCGAAGCTTGGCGACAGCGTTGCGCACCTGGCTTCGAGCGGTCGCGGGAGGTGCGTCGTCCCACAGCGCGTCGATCACCTGTTCGGGCGACACGGTTGTGTTCGCACGGAGGACGAGCAACGCCAGCAGCCGCCGCTGGCGATGACCACTGAGCGGGCGAGCCGCACCATCGACAGTTACCTCGAGGGGTCCGAGCACGTCGATGGTGACCTCGTTCACCCCTGGATTATCCACTGTCCAACCCGATATCCACCGGTGCCCACGCGTGGATATCGGATGGATACCGCCTTCGGGCAGCCTCGTCGCATGGCTGATCACCGGGTTCCGTGAACAAGGTATTGCTGGGTACGGTGTTCTTCGCACTCGCCACGGTGGGCCTCGACGGGCCGGCGAGCGCATCCGCTGTGCCCGCCCGGATTGACTCTTTCGGTGTCGACGTCACCTACTCGAACCGGTCGATCACTGTCATCGAGACCGTGTTCGACTACGGGAACGCCGGGTCGACGACCGTGCTGCGCAAGGTGCGCGTCGTCACCGTTCCGTACCGGACGATGGTCCTCGTCGCGCGCAGGGCACCGCAGGTCCTCGAGGCCGGTTGAAGCCGGGGGCGAGCCGGCAGGATGTGGTGCAGGGGAGTCGTGCTCGGCGGACGCGCGCTCCTTGGAGGAGTTCGAGACCTTCGTGTGTGGTGAACGAGCGGAGGCGGTGGACTCTGCCGCGCGGGTTGCGGGGTGAGCAGACCGAGCCGGCCCGGCGGTTCTGGGCGCGGCACCCGGAGGCGGAGGCGGTGCTGGCGCGGTGGCGGCGGCTGGGCACGTCCGGTGAGCTGCCGACGTTGTTCACCGACTACCGGCTGCTGGCCGACAATCCGCGGAGCACGGTCACGCCCGGCCCCCGCTACCGCGACCGCCCGGGGGAGGAGCGCGTCGCCCGGGTCGTCGGGATCCACAACGTGGCGTTGCGGGCCTCAAGGGCGAGCGGGGCAACCGCCTCGACCAGTACGTGATGATGATGGAGATCGCGAGCCTGGACGCGCTGGACGTCTTCTACCCCGAGCCCGACGTCGCCACCGGCGAGGCCGCGGAGTTCGCGGCCGCCCACCGCGACACCAAGCAGATGTACGAGGAGTGGAAGCAGCTGGCTTCGTTCTCGGGCTCGCCGCAGATCTACACCGACTACCTCGCCGTCGCGGAGAACCCGGCGTAGTCCCGCACGGCCGCCGATCGAGCTAACCGGCGAGTGCCTCCGCGTTCGCCAGGTACCGTGCCACCGGTCCCAGGGTCAGCGTTCCGCCGGCGGCGCCCGCGTCCTCCGCCTGAGCGTCCCTCAGTGCGGCCGCGGCCCGCGCGGCCGCTTCGCGGTCGTCGAGGCGGACCGCGGTGTGGGCGGTCAGGCACCACATCGCCTCCTGCATGTGGTCGGGCGGTGGCTCCGGCGCTGCCGCGAGCGCGGTGCGGGCTTCCTCGTGACGGCCTTCGGCGAGCAGCACGTGGGGACGTGCCCAGGGCAGGTACGGCCCCCAGTCGAGGTGCCGGTCGGTGGGGGCGGGCCGGTCGTGCAGCAGACGCAGTCCCAGCAGGGCGAGCGGGAACAGGCCGCGGTGCAGTCCCGGCATTCCGGCGGAACGAAGGGCCTCTTCGGCGGCGCGGTACTGGGCCGCGGCCTCGGCGGGGGCCGGTCCGCCGGGCTCGGTGCTGCGGGTGGCCGTGACCCGGGCGCGGAACCACGCCGTGAGGACGGCGACGAGGGGAGCTTCGGTGGTGACGGCGAGCTGTTCGGCCGCCGTCGCGTGCGCTGACGCGGTGTCCAGATCGCCGAGGGCCGAGGCGGATTGCAGGCGGGCGAGGCGGCCGAGGACCGCGAAGTCGGGCAGGCCGTGCCTGGTCGCCAGGTCGAGGATCTCGGCGCCGATCCCGTCGCGCGTCGCCGCGAGGCCGGGGCGGGTGAAGGACTGCAGGAACACGCCGTTGAGCGCGAACGCCAGCAGTGCGGGGTCGCCCAGCTCCCGGGCCAGCGCTTCGGCTTGGCGCGCGGCCTGCCGGGCCCGGCTCAGCTCGGCTTCGGCCAGGTCGGCGGTGCGGCTTTCGACGGCGATCGTGGCCAGGAGCCGCGCCCGGAGGTCGGCGGGCCCGTCCGGGCCGAGCCGGGTGAGCGTGCGGTCGGCGGCGGTGACGACCGCACGGGACTGCTCGGGGTCGTCGGCCCGGCTCCAGATGGCGGGCACGTCGTAGGCGCCGATGATCCGGGCGGTCAGGCGCAGGTCCCCGGTGCGTTCGGCGGCGTGGATCGCGCTGAGGCGGTCACGCCGGGAGTGGATGAGCGCGTCGCCACCGGCAAACGCGAGCGTGCGGGCGAGGTTCACGGTGGTGCGGGGGCCGAGCCGGGTGCCCGGGCCGGTCCACCCGGGCGCGGGTCCGTTCAGGATCTCGGTCTCGAGACGTCGCAGGTCGGGTCCGGGATCGAGGCCGAGCTGGTCGACGAGCATCGTGCGGGCGCGGCGGAGGGTCGACAACGCGTCGGCCTGGCGGCCCGCGCGGTGCAGGGCGCGGGCCAGCAGTCCCCACGCCGGTTCGCGCCACGGGTGTTCGGTGACGTGCGCGCCGAGTTCGGCGACGAGGTCGGCGCCTTCCCCGGCGTCGAGGTGGATGCGGGCGCGCAGTTCCAGCGCCGCCAGCCGAAGTTCCTCCAGCCGGTTCCGTTCGCGGTGCGCCCACGGCGAATCCGGCAGGTCGGCGTAGGCGGGGCCACGCCAGGCCGCGAGCGCCGCACTCAGTTCCGCCACCGCGCCGGGGGAGTGGCGGGTGCGGGCGAGCGCGTCCTCGAACCGGTGGACGTCGACGTCTTCGCGGGGCAGCCGCAGCGCGTAGCCGGGGCCTTCGGTGACGATCACCTGCGGCGGGGTCCGGGGCGGCCGGTCGGGTTCGAGGGCGCGGCGCAGCGCGGCGACGAAC
>NZ_JAAGNB010001575.1:0-2926 GCF_010550475.1 Amycolatopsis sp. SID8362 | reverse complement strand
CGCCGCCGGCACGCTCACCCTCCAGGTGACGCCCGAACACACCCGGCGCGCCCGCGCGGCGCTCGGACCGGGCAAGCTGGTGGTGCCCGGCCACGGCGTCGCGCTGGACACCGACGCCGGACGAGCCCGGGAAACCGGCCGCGCGGCCGTGCGCCCGATCCTGGGGATCGCGAACTACGCCGACAACCTCCGCCGGATCGGCTACGGCGACGAGGACCTCACCGACCCCTTCAGCGACCGGCTGATCGACGCCCTCGTGCTGCACGGCGACGAGGCGGCCGTCGCGGCGGGGATCGAAGCGGAACTGGCGGCGGGCGCCGACCACGTCGGCTTGCACGCGCTGGGCGCGGATCCGATCGGCGTGCTGCGCGCGGTCGCGGTCCTCGCGAATCCGAAGTGGACGGTCTCACGGGTGCACTCGGACAAGTAGCTCGTTGACCCCGGCCCTCCCCGTTCCGTAGGTTCGGTGCGGAACGAGGAGGTCCGGGTTGAGCCATCTGGTGCGCTACGCCGACGGAACCGGCGACATCCGAATCGGTCTGCTCACCGAAGAGCGGTTGCGACCACTCGCGGTGACGTCGATGAGCGACCTGCTGCGCCACACCGTGGCGGAGATCCGCGAGCTGGCCGAGTCCGCCGGCGAGCCGGTGCCGACGGCCGGAACGCGCTTGCTGCCGCCGCTGGACGGGCGGACGGAGGTGTGGGCCGCCGGGGTGACCTACCTGCGCTCCGAGGAAGCCCGCCGCGAGGAAAGCGCCGACGAGGACGTCTACGCGCGGGTGTACCGCGCGAAGCGGCCGGAGCTGTTCTTCAAGTCGGCCGCGTGGCGCGTGGTCACCGACGACGAGCCGATCGCCGTCCGCGCCGATTCCGAGAACAACGTGCCGGAACCGGAACTCGGCCTGCTGCTGACCGCCGGCGGGGAGACCGCCGGGTACGTCGTGGTCGACGACGTCAGCTCCCGCAGCATCGAAGGCGAGAACCCGCTGTACCTCCCGCAGGCCAAGATCTACACCGGATCGTGCGCGGTGTCGGCGCGCGTGCGGCCGGCGTGGGAGGTGCCGGACCCGCTGTCGCTCGGCCTCCGCATGCGCATCCTGCGCGATGGCCGCGAGGTGTTCGCCGGCGAGGCCAACACCGCCCAGCTGAACCGCGAACCGGCCGAACTGGTCGAATACCTGTGGCGGGACAACGACTTCCCCCACGGCGCGGTGCTCTCGACGGGCACGTCCGTCGTGCCGGGACTCGATCAAGGGTTGCGGCCGGGCGACGTCGTCGAGATCGAGATCGACGAGGTCGGCGCCCTGCGCTCCCCCGTGGTGCTGGGCGCCGAGGAAGTACGCCGCGTGCTCGTCACGCGCTGAAGCCCCCACTATTGGCAGCGTCGCGCCGCGCGGTTCGCCAGGTACCGTCGGACGGTCCTGACGGCCGCTGAGCGGAGGCGCGTTGAAGATCCTGTTGCTGTGCACCGCGTTCAACGGACTGAGTCAACGCGCCTGGGCCCGGTTGCGGGCCGGCGGGCACCGCGTCACCGTGCGGACGGCGGGCGATCCGGAGGCGATCGCCGCCGCCGTGGCGGGTGCCGAGCCCGAGCTGATCCTCTGCCCGTTCCTGCGGCACCGGGTGCCCGAAGCCGTCTGGCGGCGGTATCGCACGATCATCATCCACCCGGGACCGCCCGGTGACCGCGGGCCGGCCGCGCTGGACTGGGCGATCATGGACGCCGAGCCCCGCTGGGGCATGACCGCCCTGCAGGCGACCGGGGACCTGGACGGCGGGCCGATCTGGGGGTCGCGGCTGTTCCCGATGCCCGCCGACCCGCCCCGCAAGAGCACCCTCTACAACACCCAGGTGGCCGACGCGGCGATGAGCCTGATCGACGAAGTCGTGCGCAAGGCGGAAACCCCGGGCTTCACCCCGCAGCCCCTGGACCGCCACCGGCCCGGCGCCACCGTGCGGTCGCGCCCCCCGGTGCGTCAGGCCGACCGGAGCTTTTCGTGGCACGAGCCGGCCGCGCACATCCTTCGCCGGATCCGCGCCGCCGACGGCAGACCCGGGGTGCGCACGACGCTGGCCGGCGTGCCGGTCGCCGTGTTCGACGCCCATCGCGGTGCCGCCTCGCCCGGCGAGCCCGGCACGATCGCGGCGCACAGCCACGGTGCCGTGCTGGTCCGCACCGGGGACGGCGCGCTCTGGGTGGGACACGCCCGGCGGCCGGCCGGACCCGGCGTCCCGGTCAAGCTGCCGGCGGTGCTCGCCCTCGCGGGTGTTCCCGAGCCGCAGGAGGCCAAGGAAGCACCGGGCTTCCGGGAGATCGGCTACCGGCGCACCGGCGACGTCGGATTGGTCAGCTTCGACTTCTACAACGGCGCGATGTCCACCACCCACTGCCGGCGGCTGCTCGCGGCGCTCCGCCACGCGATGGCGCAGGACACCAAGGTCGTCGTGCTGTCCGGCGGCGAGGTGTTTTCCCACGGCCTGCACCTGGGCGTCATCGAAGCCCACCCGGACCCCGCGGGCGAAGCGTGGCGCAACATCACCGCGATCGACGACCTCTGCCGGGAAATCATCACCTGCACCGGCCAGCTCGTGGTGTCGGCGCTGTCCGGCAATGCGGGCGCCGGCGGGGTGATGCTGGCGCTGGGCGCGGACAAGGTGATCGCGCGGGACAGCGTGATGCTCAACCCGCACTACCGGACCATGGGTCTCTACGGCTCCGAGTACTGGACGTACGTGCTGCCCCGCCGGGTCGGCGAGGCGCAGGCACGGCAGCTGACCACACGCTGCGAGCCGATCAGCGCGACCGAAGCGGCCGGGCTCGGCCTGGTCGACCGGCTCGCCGCGAGCGACCGGAAAGCGTTCACCGCGGCCGCGCTGGGCTACGCCGCCGAATTGGCCGAGGGGCCGCGTGCCCGCGCGCTCCTCG
>NZ_JAAGNB010001530.1:0-2364 GCF_010550475.1 Amycolatopsis sp. SID8362 | reverse complement strand
CAGCATCGACGCCGCGACGACCGTGCTGCGCGCACCACCGTCCAGCCAGCGGCCCACGACCGGCACGCAGCACAGGCCCACGACGACCCCCGCCGTCATCGCGATGCCGGTCACCGGCGCGGACAGCCCGAGCACCGTCACGCCGTACAGCAGCAGGAAGGGCCGCAGCAGGCCGGTGCCGAGCGCGTCCACCACCACGGCGGCGGCGTAGCGGGGTCCGCCGGAAGCCCGGACGAGGGCGCGCGGCCGGATCTGGGTCGTCATGACGTCCACCGTGCGGCCGGCCGCCGGGTTCGCCGCGCCGATTGACGAACACCGTCAACCGGTGCCGGGAGTAGGCATCGAGCCGGTGAGAATGCGGGGATGACGTTGAGGATCGCCCTCGGCGGCCCGCCTGCCGAGCGGCTGCGGTTCGCCGCTTCGCCGCTGGCCGAGCTGACCGCGATGCTGCACGTGCTGGCCGAGCCGGCCCACCACCCGCGCCTCGCCGGCTGGGCCGCCGACGTCTGGGCCGGCTTGCGGCCGGAGCTGGCCGAGCGGCTCCGGGAAGCGGAGTTCCTCTGGCGTTCGTCGCGGGCGGACTTCCTGGTCCCGGCCCACCCGCGCCCCACCCTCGCCGAGGAACTGGACGATGTGGACCGCCTCGGCGACGAAACCTACGTGACGGCCGCGCTGATCACGACGTGCGGCAACAACCGCGTCCACTTCGGAACGCCGTCGCCCTTGTCCGACGCGACGGCGCGCGAGCGGGCACTGGACCTCGCCCAAGCCCGCGGCGCGCGTCAGGAGGCGTTCGCGGAACGGCTGCTCGCGGACCCGGCGGCCGTGCGCGCGCGGGTGCGCGACATCCTCGAACAGTGCGCGGAGGCCTTCTTCGACGCCGCTTGGACGGGCGTCGCCGCGCAGCTCGCCGGAGATCTGCGCGTGAAGAACGACCTCCTCCGCCGTCAAGGCGTCGCGGCGGCCCTCGCCGCCGTCTCCGGCTCGGTCACCCTGTCCCGCGACGGCGACACCCTCGTCGTGGACAAGCTCCTGGACCACGCGACCACCGCCGCCGAAGTCGTCCTGATCCCGAGCGTCTTCGGCCACCCGCACCTGGTGGCGATCCACGCACCCGGCCGGCGCCCGGCGGTGCAGTACCCGATCGCGGCGCCGGATCCGGTGCCGCTGGAGACGGTCACGCTCCGGCTGTCGGCCCTGTCCCACCCGGTCCGGCTGCGGCTGCTGCGCACCCTCGCCCGCGGCCCGCACACGACCGGCGAGCTGGCTGTCGCCTGGGAACTTTCGGCGCCCGAGGTTTCCCGCCACCTCGCCGTCCTGCGCCGCGCGGGCCTGCTGACGCCCCGGCGGCAGGGCCGGTACGTCCGCTACTCCGTCAACCTGCCCGAGCTGCAGGCGCTGGGCACCGACCTGCTGGCGGCCGTGCTGCGATAACCCGTTGATCACCTCGGCGAGGCGGCTGGTCGACGCGCAGACGACCCGCCAGATCACCGAGGCCCTCACCGGCTCCGCAGGTACCGCAGCAGCACGCTCTCGCCGTCCGTGAGCACCGAAGCCAGTTCCAGCGCGGCCGGGTCCACCACGCCACCCAGCGCCGCGCGGCTCGATGTCCCCGCCACCAGAAACGGCGCCACCGTCAACCGGAACTCGTCGACCACGCCCGCCTCGATCAGCGAGCCGAACAGCTTCGGCCCGCCCTCGCAATCGATGCGGCCCAATCCCTCCGCCACCAACGTCGAGACCACGTCGGCACCTGACACCTCGGCCGAGCCCACCACGAACACCCGCGCGCCGTTGGCCGTCCAAGCCGCACGCAACGACTCGGGCGCCGCCGCGGAGGTGAACACCAGCGTCGGGACCGCCGCCTTCGTGATCACCGGGGCGTCGGCCGGCAGGGAACGGCCCGAAGTCACCACCGCCACCGGGGCGATCGGGGCCAGCCCGAAGCGACGCCGGCGCTCCGCCGTGCGCTCGTCCGGGCGCATGCCCTCGAACCCCTCCGCCATCGCCGTTCCCGCGCCCACCAGGACGACGTCGGCCAGGTCGTTGCCGAGCCGGTAGACGATCCGGTCGGCCGGGGTCGAGAGGCCGCCCGACACGCCGTCGACGGTGATCGCGCCGTCCGCGCTGGACACGAAGTTCACCGCCAGCCAGCGGGGGTCGGCCGGGTAGGCGTAGAGCTGCTCGAGGTCCGCGTCGGCCAGTTCGCGCTCGGCCGGCCAGACCTGCCGGATCACTCCCACCGGAGCGCCTTCGCCGGCGGTCGGGTGCCCGCGATGCTCGCCGCCATCTCGGCCACGTGCCGCGTCGAGCGCGGGTGCGCGGTGCGGATGATCGCCGCCCCGGCCGACGCCGTCAGCGCCG
>NZ_JAAGNB010001482.1:0-1765 GCF_010550475.1 Amycolatopsis sp. SID8362 | reverse complement strand
CGGCAGGTAGGCGAGCGCCATCCGCGGGTCCGACAGCCGCCGCACGTCCGGTCGCCGGTCGGGCACCGCCGGCGAGATCAGCGTGAGCGTCTTGACCAGCTCCGGGCGCCGGGCGGCGACGAGCAGCGCGATCGCCCCGCCCATCGAGTTGCCGAACAGGTGCACCGGCGCCCCGACGGCCTCGATGTGCGTCGCGACGACGTCGGCGTGCGCGTCGAGGGTGAAGTCGAAGCCGGCTTCGGGCTCGGAGTAGCCGAACCCGGGCAGGTCGGGCGCGGTGCCGCCGGCGACCGGCGCGAGCAGCGCGGCCAGGTCGGTCCAGTTCGTCGACGAGCCGCCGAGACCGTGCACGTAGACCGCGGGCGTGCCGTCGGGGCCCGGCGTGCGGCGGACGTGCAGCCGCGCGGTGCCGACCTCTTCGAACGCCGCCGGCCACGGCGGTTTCAGCGGTTCGAGGGACGGCAACTCCCTGGTCGACAGGGGCACGTGCGTCAGCGGCGTCCGTGCGGTCGCGGCGGTGTTCACGGATCCAGGATGCCCGACCCGTGGCACGGCATACATACCGGCGAGTAATCTTCAGGTCGACTTCACGCGGTGGCGAACCCGCCCGTCGAAGGGGCGAAGACGGGAGAAGAGCATGACGGAGATGACGCGGCTGCAGCAGCGTGGGGTGCGCCTGCCCCGGACGGAACGGCGGGCGCAGCTCCTCGCCGCGGCACAGCGGGTCTTCGCCGAGAACGGCTACCACGCCGCCGCGATGGACGAGATCGCCGAAGTGGCCGGCGTCAGCAAGCCGGTGCTCTACCAGCACTTCCCCGGCAAGCTCGACCTGTACATCGCGCTGCTGGAGAGTCACGTCGACGAGCTGGTGAAGCGCGTCCAGAACGCACTGGACTCGACGACGGAGAACAAGCAGCGCGTCCCGGCGACGGTCGGCGCGTTCTTCGACTTCGTCAGCGAGGACGCGGGCGCGTTCCGGATGGTGTTCGAGTCCGACCTGCGGGGCGAGCCGGCGGTCCAGGAAGCCGTCGACCGGGCGACGTCGGCGAGCGTGGACGCGATCACGGAGACGATCACGGCGGACGCGGGCCTCGACGAGGACAAGGCGCGTCTGCTGGCGGTCGGGCTGGTCGGGATGAGCCAGGTCAGCGCCCGGTTCTGGCTGCAGCACCACCAGTCGATGAGCCGCGAGGAAGCGGTGGCCCTGACAGCCAACCTCGCCTGGCGCGGCATCGGCGGCGGCTTCCCGCTCAAGGACGCCTGAGGACGCATCTTTCGTAGGGAAAGCTCGCTACTTTGCGACGCAAAGCCGAGCTTTCCCTAGGAAAGATGCATTGTTTACCGGGTGTCAACGAGGGCGGGCCGCTGTCCTGACCAGGGCTGAGATGCGGCGGGCCACTTCGTACGGGCGTTCCTGGGGGAGCATGTGGCCCGCGCCCGGGAACCGGACGAACTCCGCGTGCGGCAGCTCCTCCGCGATCACCTTCGCGTGCGCCAGCGGGCACAGCCGGTCCTTCTCCCCTGCCAGCACCACCGACGGCACGTCGCACAGCGCGCCCAGCCCGCCGACGCCGCGGTGGGACGCGATCGCGTCCAGGAACAGCCCCGCGCTCGCCGGGTGCGCGGCCAGCAGCTGCTCGACGACGCTGTCCACCTGCACACGCCCCGGGCGCACCCCGAAGACGAGCCGCCGGGCGCCCGAGCGGACCATCCCCGGCCGCAGCCGCAGCGTGTCGCTCCGGAGCCTCGCCAGCAGGCGGGCCAG
>NZ_JAAGNB010001436.1:0-2867 GCF_010550475.1 Amycolatopsis sp. SID8362 | reverse complement strand
CGACCGTGTTCGGGTGGACGTGCAGGCGGGCCGCCGCGCGGCGGCGGTTCGTGTCCAGCTCGAGGTACGCCGACAGCGTCTCCACCAGCTCCGGGTGCGCCTCCAGCGGGGCGAGCACCGCGGCCAGCCGGTCGCGCGCCGCGCCGGGGCGGGTCAGCTGGTACTCCACCAGGACGTCGTCGAGGCGGTACAGGCCCGGCTCGCGGCCGAACCAGCGCAGGACGTCCAGCACCTCCGCCGTCCGGCCGGCCACCACCCGGACCTCCGAGGGCGCCGCCGTCTCGGCCGCCGCGAGTACGGCGACGCCCGCCGCCCGCCCGGCCGCGTCGAGCACCGCGTGCCAGCCCGGGATCTCCGCCAGCCGGCCGGTCAGCGGAAGCAGGACCAAGCCGCCCGGGCCGTCCAGGGACGCCAGTACGCCGTCGCCGCAGGCGTGTTCGAACGCCGCCAGGAATCGGCGCAGTTTGCGGCGGACCGCGATTTCGGCGTCCACCCCCGGGGAGGCCTCGTCGGCGTGCGGACCCAGCTCGACGCTCAGCACCAGGTACCGGGCCGGCAGCGTGATCCCGGCGCTGCGGGCGACGACGTCGACCGGGCCGCCGTCGGCCAGCACCGACAGCAGCGTGCGCCGCGCCGTGTGCTCCTGCCCGACCTTCGTGCGCAGTTCCTCCAGGTAGCCGCGGGTGACCGCGCCGGTGACCGTGCCGACCCACGCCAGTACCCGGTCGGCCACTTCGAGCAGGTCGGCGACGTCCGAGCCGCTCGCTTCGGCCGAGCCGACGGCGAAGATCTCCCGAGCGCCGACGTGGTAGGCGTTCAGCACCGCTTCCAGCGGGAAGCCCTCCTCGGCCCGGCGGACCGCGGACGCGCCGATCTGCCGCAGCTCGGCGTCGTTCAGCTCGCGGTCCTCGCGCAGGGTCCGCGCGAACGCCCGCACGGCCTGCCGCGTGATGCCCGCGATGTCGCCGGCCAGCTCCTCCACCGGCAGCCGCCGGTAGTCGGCGACCTCGGCCTGGATGCGCGTCAGCACCCGGGCGATCAGCTCGGGCTCGTCGCGGGTGAGCCGCTCGTGCACGCGTTGCCCGCCGAGGGCCAGATCCGCGCCGGTTTTGTGCTCTGTCACAACCGATCCCCTCGTTCTCTGCCCGGATTCCCAGTCAACCCGGCCGCCCGCGGAGCCGATGGTGTCACGGAGACCAGCCATCGGCACAACGTCAAGGAGGACGGCGTGCGAGTGAGGACAACGGCGTTCATCACGATCTTGGTCACCGCGCTGACGCTCACGACGGCGGGCACCGCGGCCGCCGCGAGCGGCGAGTACGTGGCGCTCGGGGACTCGGCCGCCGCCGGCCCGCTGATCCTGCCCCCGGACCTGTCGTCCCCGGGCTGCCTCCGGTCGCTCGCGGACTACCCGCACGTCGCCGCGTCGCAGCTCGGCGTCCCGCTCGAGGACGTGACGTGCTCCGGGGCGACGACCGCGGACATGTACGCGCCGCAGTCGACCGAGACCGGCCCGGTGCCGCCGCAGCTGGACGCGCTGAGCGCCGCCACGCGGACGGTGACCGTGACGATCGGCGGCAACGACGTCGGCCTGGTCGGCGCCGCGACCAGCTGCATCAACCTGCTCCCCGGCATCAACCCGGACTGCGTCGACCGGTTCACCGCCGGCGGCCACGACCAGCTGGCCGAGAAGATCGCCGCGTTCGAACCGACGTGGGGCGCGCTGCTGGACGCGATCCACGCGAAGGCCCCGAACGCGGCCGTCTACGTCGCCGGCTACGGCACCTACCTGCCGCAGAACGGGTGCTGGCCGATCGCGCCACTGACCCCGCGCGACGCGAACTACATCCAGGGCAGCATCGACAAGACCAACGCGGCACTGGCCCGCCAGGCGGCCGCGCACGACGCGCGGTACGTCGATGTCCGGACGGCGTCGATCGGGCACGACGTCTGCAAGCTGCCTGGCGTGAAGTGGTTCGAGAGCGTGATCCCGACCGCGGTCGCGGCCCCGCTGCACCCCAATGCGACCGGCATGCGCCACATCGGCGCCCTGGTGGCCGCGACGATCTCCGGCTGAAGAGGGCCGGGCACTGGCGCAGCCGACGTAGTGAATGACTCATTCATGTCGCCGGACGACATGAATGAGTCATTCACTACGTCCCGGCCCGGGTCAGGTGCGGCCGGTGCGCGACCGGACGGCGCGGCGAGGGCACCCGCACCGGCGCCCGCCGCGGCCTGACCCGGGCCAGGATCCCCACCAGGACCGTCACCCCGAGCACGCCCGCCGCCACCGCGGAAGCCGCGTCGAACCGCAGCTCGCCCGCGCGCCCGAGCACGAAGCCCGAATGCAGCGCCCACGCCACCGCCGCGACCCCGATCGCGGCGGCGGCCGTGCTCCGGAACGCCGTCAGGAGCACCACCAGCCCCAACGTCACCAGCGCGAACCACGGGAACCGGGTCGCGCCGGCGACGTCCGCGAGCACCACCGCGACGACCGCGGCCACGCACCCGGCCGGGAACCCGAAGCCACCACTCATGCCCCCAGTAAGACCGCCGAACCGGGCGAGAGCGTGAGCCAGGACACCTTCCCTACAGCCCGGCCCCGGATCTTGACGCGCTATTGACCCGTCACGCGCCCGATCGCGTCGGCGATCTCCGGCCAGACCGCGCGCGGCAGGTTGTGGCCCATGCCCGGGATGACCAGCAGCTCCGCGCCCGGGATCGCCGCCGCCGTCGCCTTGCCGCCGCTGACGTTGATCAGCGGGTCGGCGTCGCCGTGGATGACCAGCGCCGGCAGCCGGACCTCGCGCAGGCCGGCGGTGCGGTCGCCGGAGGCCACCACCGCGGCCGCGTGGTGCAGCGTGCCG
>NZ_JAAGNB010001384.1:0-8985 GCF_010550475.1 Amycolatopsis sp. SID8362 | reverse complement strand
CGCCTGCGGGCCGGTGTCGCTCACGCCAGGGCGCCGGTGCGAGCCGGTCGCACCCGGCGGGGCTTCGGGGGTGCCGGGTTCGTCGTCGTCATCGGCCGCGCGCCGGCGGCGGCGGCGTCCGCCGTCGACCTGGGCACCGTGCTGGGCGAGCAGCTCAGCCACGGTCTTCTGCGGCTGGTCGCCTCCGGTCTGGTCCGTCATACCTGGTATTCCCCTGCGCGCTCCGGGTCCTCGGCACCTCGCGAAGAGGTACCCGACGGCATTCCGGCGGCGCAGCGCGCGCTGTACGCCGACCTCCGCATGTCCGTCACCTCTCCACCGTGCCCGTTCTCCGTCCGGGAAGTCCAGCCGGGTGCTTTCACCGGTCCTCCTGTGCGCCCAAGCGCCCCGCGAGGGCTGTTCCAGTCTCATCCGCGCCGTTGGAATGGTCCAGCCGCCGCAGGATCACACCCTCTCGCAGAGCCCACGGGCAAATCTCGAGTTCGGGCACACCGAGCGCCCGCATCGTGGCCTGCGCGACGAGCGCGCCCGCCACCAGCTGGTGGGCTCGGCTCGAGCTGACCCCCTCGAGGTGGGCCAGATCGGCCGAGGGCATCCGCGAAATGAAGGCCAGGAGCTGGCGCAACGCGGTGTCCGTGAGCGTACGTCGCACGCGCGGGCCCGCCGCCGAGGGGGCGGCGCCGGTCAGCCGGGCGAGTGAACGAAACGTCTTCGACGTCGCGACCACGCGGTCCGGTTCACCCCATTTGGTGACCTTCCGCGCGAGTTCGGTGAGCTGGTCGTCCAGCCACGCCGACGTCGCGACGAGTTCGGAGCGCGTCGGCGGGTCGCGCCTGAAGCGGGTGCGCGTGGTGCGCCCGGCGCCCAGCGGCAGCGATTCGGCCAGCACGGGCTCTTCGTCGCGGCCCATCGCGACCTCCAGCGAGCCGCCGCCGATGTCGAGCACGAGCAGCTGCCCGGCCGACCAGCCGTACCAGCGGCGGACGGCGAGGAAGGTGTGCCGGGCCTCGTCGACCCCGGAGAGGACCTGCAGCTCGACGCCGGTCTTGTCGGCCACGCGGGCCAGCACCTTGGCGGAGTTCTTCGCTTCGCGGACCGCGGAGGTGGCGAAGGCCATCAGCTCTTCGCAGCCCAGCCGCGCGGCGGCGTCCTTGGCGGATTCGACGGCGGTCACCAGCTCGTCGGCCCCGGCCTTGGTCAGCTCACCGCCCGGCGTGATCTGTTCGGCCAGCCGCAGCACCGACTTTTCGGAATGCATCGGCGTCGGGTGGGCGCCCCGGTGGGCGTCGACCACGAGCAGGTGGACGGTGTTGGAACCGACGTCGAGTACCCCTAGGCGCACGGGGGTCCAGGGTACCGGCCCCGGCGCCAGGTCTCGAACTTGTAACCGAAAACACTCGGTGCGGCTTCGTCCCGGCGCGCCTCCCACCGGGACGAAGTCGCACGAAAGGGACTTACGTCTCGAACTTGTAGCCCAGGCCGCGGACCGTCACGAGGTGCCGCGGCGAGCCCGGGTCCGGTTCGATCTTCGAACGCAGCCGCTTCACGTGGACGTCGAGCGTCTTCGTGTCGCCGACGTAGTCCGCGCCCCACACCCGATCGATCAGCTGCCCGCGGGTCAGCACCCGGCCGACGTTGCGCAGCAGGTACTCCAGGAGGTCGAACTCCTTCAGCGGCAGCGAAACCTCGGCGCCGTCGACGGTCACCACGTGCCGCTCGACGTCCATCCGCACCGGGCCTGCCGAAAGCACCAGCGGGGCCAGCTCGCCCTCCGAGCCCGGCTCGCCGCCGCGACGCAGCACCGCGCGGACCCGCGCGATCAGCTCCC
Organism: Amycolatopsis sp. SID8362; assembly: GCF_010550475.1. Taxonomy (NCBI): domain Bacteria; kingdom Bacillati; phylum Actinomycetota; class Actinomycetes; order Pseudonocardiales; family Pseudonocardiaceae; genus Amycolatopsis; species Amycolatopsis sp. SID8362. The sequence continues at coordinate 7,157 of NZ_JAAGNB010001384.1, read as the reverse complement.
GCGCCGAGTACGGCTTGGTGACGTAGTCGTCCGCGCCCAGTTCCAGGCCGACGACCTTGTCGATCTCGCTGTCGCGCGCGGTCACCATGATCACCGGCACGGCGGAGCGCTGGCGCAGCTGCTTGCAGACGTCGGTGCCGCTCATCCCGGGCAGCATCAGGTCGAGCAGCACGATGTCGGCGCCGTTGCGGTCGAACTCCTCCAGCGCGGCCTGGCCCGTCCCGGCGACGGCCGCGGTGAACCCTTCCTTGCGCAGCAGGAAGGCGAGGGGGTCGGCGAACGACTCCTCGTCCTCGACGATGAGAACCCTGGTCACAGGTTTCCTCCATGATCTGGGCTGTCCTGCCCGGTAACCACGAGCCTCGGGGTGCGCTCGGGGGTCTTCTCCTGCCGCGGTGCCGGCGAGGTCTTGGTGCCCTTGGCCGGCTCCGTGGCCGGCTCGGGACGGACGTGCGCGGGGATGCGCAGGGTGAACGTCGAGCCGGTACCCGGACGGCTCCACAGCCCGACCGAGCCGCCGTGGTTGGCCGCGACGTGCTTGACGATCGCCAGGCCCAGCCCGGTGCCGCCGGTGGCGCGCGAGCGGGCCTTGTCGGCGCGGTAGAAGCGCTCGAAAACCCGTTGCTGCTCCTCTTCGGCGATGCCGATGCCGCGGTCGGTGACGGCGATTTCCACCATCCCGTCCGCCAGCCGCCTGCTGATCGAGACCGGGCTGCCGGCCGGCGAGTACGCGACCGCGTTCTCCAGCAGGTTCGACAGCGCGGTGACCAGCAGCGTCCGGTCGCCCTCGATGAGCAGGTCGCTGGGGTTGTCGGTGGTGATCCGGATGTCGGCCGACTCGGCCGAGAGCGTGGTGCGGCCGAGCGCCTCGCGGACGACCGCGTCGACCTCGACGACGTTGAGGTCGGGCAGCCGCTCGGCGCCCTGCAGCCGCGACAGTGCGATCAGCTCGGTGACGAGCTGGCCGAGGCGCGTGGACTCGCGCAGGATCTTGCCGCCGAAGCGGCGGACCTCTTCGACGTCCTCGGCGGCGTCGAGCACGGCCTCGGTGAGCAGCGCGATCGCGCCGACCGGGGTCTTGAGCTCGTGGCTGACGTTGGCGACGAAGTCACGGCGCACGGCCTCCAGCCGGATGGCCTCGGAGTGGTCGACGGCCTCCACGACGGTGAAGCCGTCGCCGAGCGGCCGGACCTGGCCGAGCACCGCCTCCGGCTGGCGGCCGCGCGCTTCGAGCGGCGAAAGGTCGATCTCCATCGGCTCGTCGGTCTCGACGACCTGCTCGGCGGCCGCGCGGGCCCGCGCGTCGGCCTGGTTGACCTTGACGAGACCCAGCTCGTACGCGCGCGGGTTGTGCAGCACCATGTCGCCGAACCGGTTGAGCACGACGATGCCGTTGGCCGACGAGCGGACCAGCCGTTCGAGGAGCTCCGCGACGGTCGGGCCCGGCGGCCGGGCTTCCTCGCGGCGGGTGCGCGCCCGCGCCAGGAAGTAGCCGACCACCGCACCGGCCACCAGTGCGCCGATGGCCAGTGCGAGTGAAACAGGCGTGGTCACGGGCCGATCGTAAGCTGAGAAGTGGCCCTTCGGCCTAGCGTTGTCCGCCTTGTCGTGAGCACCGCGACACCTGCGGAGCACATGTTCGCCGGGGCTTCAGGCGGCGTTCACCCGATCGATTCCGTCGCGAGACATACCGGGTGAATTCACCCGTCCGCGTCCAACGTCTGCAAATCGTCCTCGGTGAGCTCCAGCGCCGCCGCCGCGACGTTCTGCTCGAGGTGCGCGACGTCGCCGGTGCCGGGGATGGCGAGGACGTGCGGGCCCTGGTGCAGGGTCCACGCGAGCCGCACCTGCGCCGGGGTGGCGTCGTGGCGGCGGGCGACCTCGGCGACGCGCCGGTCCTCGCCCTGCCCGCTGGCGACGGCGAAGAACGGCACGAACGCGATCCCGCGCTCGGCGCACATCCGGACGATCTCGTCGTCCTCCCGGCGGGCGGTGAGGCCGTACTGGTTCTGGACGCAGACGACCGGCGCGATCTCGAGGGCTTCGGTGAGGTGCTCCGGGCCGACGTTGGAGATGCCCAGCTCGCGGATCAGGCCCTCCTCGCGCAGCTCGGCGAGCGCGCCGAACCCGTCCGCGAGCGAGCCCTCGCCGCGGTCGAGGGCCTGGCCGATCCGGTAGTTGGCGACGTCGAGGTGGTCGAGGCCCAGCTCGCGCAGGTTCTCCTCGACCTGGGCCCGCAGCTGGTCCGGCCGGGCGGTGTAGAACGCGCCGGTGAAGTCGCGGCCCGGGCCGACCTTGGTGGTGATGGTCAGGCCGTCGTACGGCGCGAGTGCCCGGTTGATCAGCTCGTTCGCCGAGCGCGGGCCGGCGAAGTAGAAGACGGCGGTGTCGATGTGGTTCACGCCGAGTTCGACGGCGCGGCGCAGCACGGCGATCGACGTCTCGCGGGCGCGGATGCCGCCGTCCGAAGTGGACATCAGGCGCATCGCGCCGAAGCCGAGCCGGTTGACTTCGAAGGAGCCGAGCTGCCAGGTGCCCGCCGCGGCGGCGGGGAGGGTGGTGGTGTTCGTGGTCATGGCTCCAGCCTTCCGACCTGGCCCGGAAGCCGCCGGGAATGGCACTTTGCTGCCAGACTGGAATACGTGGAGAGAGTCAGTGACGTGGTCGTGGTGCGCGGCGAGGCCGAGCTGTTCGAGCGGACGGCCCACCTGTTCGCGACCGCGACCGAGATCTCGTGCGCGGCCCGCGACCTGCACACGTGGTCCGTGGCGCACCCGACGGCACCCGAGCGCGAGCAGGCCGTGCGCACGACGTCCGTGCGCAAGATGTACCTGCCCGGCGTGCTCTTCGACCCGGCGCTGGCCGAGCACCTGCGGTTCATGGCCACGCACGGCGCGCGCATCCGGATCACCGAGCGCGAGATCAACGAGACGATCCTGCTGGACCGCCGGATCGCGATCGTGGCGGGCGACCACGTCGCGGGCGTCCGCAGCTACACCGTGGTCAGCAGCCCGGAGCTGGTCCAGGGCATCCAGTCGCTGTTCGAGGCGGCCTGGGCCGGCGGCACCGACCTCGAGTCGTACCAGGCCCGGTTCGCCGAGCTGGGCGCGCGCGAAATCCTGGAGCAGCTCGCGTCCGGCTGCAAGGACGAGACCGCGGCCCGCGCGCTCGGCGTCGGCCTGCGGACCTACCGGCGGCGCGTGGCGGAGCTGATGGAGCTGCTGGGCGCGTCTTCGCGGTTCCAGGCCGGGGCGCGGGCGCGCGACGCCGGACTCCTGTGAGGCGGGTGCTGCTGGCGCTCGTCCTGACGACGTCGGCGTGCTCGTCGGCGGTCTCCGGCACCGCGACGCCGCTGACGGGCAACCTCGCGGTGGTCAACGCACCTGGGACGGCCGCCGCGCTCGCCGCCGTGAAGACCGCGGCGGAAGCGGTGTTCAGCTACGACTCGGCGAACCCGGCGGCGTTCGACCAGGCCGTCGCCGCGAACGTCACGGGGGCGGCGAAGGCCCAGCTCACGGCGTTATTCGAGCAGATCAGGAAGAACCCGCGGCCGGTGCGGCTGACCACGACCGTGGCGCGGGCGGCGGCGGTGGAGCTGACCGGCGGGAAGGTCCGCGAACTGGCGGTGCTGGAGCAGGTCAACGGCACCACGAAGGGCCTGGCGACGGTCGCGTTCACCGCGCTCGAGGAGGGCGGGCGCTGGCGGCTCTCCGACATCGCCGTCAACCCGGCGCAGCCGTCCCCCGCGGCGCACCCTGACGACGGCAGCCTGCCGGGCCTGCGCGATTCGGCGCTGGCCGGGGCGCGGGCGGCCGCGGGCGCGCTGTTCACGACCGACAGCGGCGACCCGGAAGGCTCGTACGCGCGGGCCGAGGCGGTCGCGGCCGAGCCGTTGCTGAGCGACTACCGCGCGAAGAAGGCGACCTACGTCGACGCGATCCGCAAGAGCGGCACGAAGGTGGCGCTCGGTCCGGACCCGATGGCCGGGGTGGTCTCGCTGACCGGCGGCCGCGCGACGGTGGTGTTCTTCACCACGCTCAAGGTGACCGCGGCCGGCGGCACCACCGACCGCCCGTTCACCACCGAACTGGACCTGGTCCGCGAAGGCCCTGCCTGGAAGGTGACCGCGGTCCGCCCCATCACCGCGTCCTGAAACGCCGTGAAGGCCTCCTTACCGGCGTTTTCGACCGGTAAGGAGGCCTTCACGGCTTTGGGCGTCAGCGGCCCTGGTTGGCGACCGCGGCGGCGGCTTCCTTGGCGGCCTCGGGGTCGAGGTACTCGCCGCCCGGCTTCAGCGGCTTGAGGTCGTCGCCCAGGTCGTAGCGCAGCGGGATGCCGGTCGGGATGTTGAGGCCGGCGATGTCGGCGTCGGAGATCCCGTCGAGGTGCTTGACGAGCGCGCGCAGCGAGTTGCCGTGCGCGGCGACCAGCACGGTCTTGCCCGCGCGCAGGTCCGGCACGATCGCGGACTCCCAGTACGGCAGCAGCCGCTCGACGACGTCCTTGAGGCACTCGGTCAGCGGCGCGTCGTCGCCGAGGTTCGCGTACCGGGCGTCGCCGGCCTGGCTCCACTCGTCCTTCGGGTCGATCGCGGGCGGCGGGGTGTCGTAGGAGCGGCGCCAGAGCATGAACTGCTCCTCGCCGAACTCCGCGAGGGTCTGCTTCTTGTCCTTGCCCTGCAGCGCGCCGTAGTGGCGCTCGTTGAGCCGCCAGTCGCGCTTCACGGGGATCCAGTGCCGGTCGGCGGCGTCCAGCGCGATGTTCGCGGTGGCGATCGCGCGGCGCAGCAGCGAGGTGTGCACGACGTCCGGCAGCAGGCCGGCCTCGGCCAGCAGCTGACCGCCCTGGCGGGCTTCGCCTTCACCCTGCTCCGACAGCGGCACGTCCACCCAGCCGGTGAACAGGTTTTCCGCGTTCCACGTGCTCTGCCCGTGGCGGAGCAGCACCAACGTCCCGAGTTCAGCCATACCCGTCAGCCTGCCAGAACCGGTCCGTGATTCCACCAGTGACCTCGACCTACCGAGAGTGTGTTACTTGGAAGTAACACCTCACCCTTCGACAAGTCCGGCCGCCAACAACGCGCAAATTCCGGGCTACAAACTGCACACCGTTATCGCTCACCGGTAAATTCACTCGAACGGACTAGTGAGTAGTCTTGTGATTACACGTCGAGATCTGACAGGTTGACTACGTCCCGAGCGGCCGGATTCCACGCACTCCCCGGCCGGATTCGGGCTTTGACCGCGGCTCGTCTCCCCCCTGCCGAGCCGCGGCCCGCCCGGCCCCGTTGGCACCCCCCTCGTCACCGGGTCCTGATCGGCGGGAACTTCAGCGGGGCGGCTCGAGATCGCGACTCCCCCCTCCCTCGAGCCGTCCCGCCTGCCCGCTCCCTGCTCCGGCCCCAGTGACGTGAATGACTCATTCATGTCGTCCGGCGACATGAATGAGTCATTCACGGCATCGCGGCGAGCCCACCTACCCGCTCAGACCTCGGTCGGCTCCGGCCGGGCCGCGCGGCGGCGCCGGTTCAGCCACCAACCACCCCAGGCCAGCGGCCCCACGATCAACAGGAACGGCGCGATCGCGCCCAGCACCGTCAGCACGCCGCCGCCGAACACCAGGAACGCGTCCCAGCCACCGGCCAAGCCGCCCAGGAATCCACTGTGGTCCTCGGAAGGGGGCGGGGGCGCCGCCGCGCTGCGGATGCTCATCGCCACCGTCGCCATCGCGACGCTGCCCGCCAGCGAATTCCGCTGCTGCTCCAGCGATTCCAGCGTCGCCTCGCGGCTGGTCAGCTCACTCTCGACCGAGGCGATCTCCGACACCGAAGTCGCCCTCGAGAGCAGTGCGCGGATCCGCTCGACCGACGCCCGCTGCGTCTGCAGCCGCGCTTCGACGTCGACGACCTGCTCGGTCACGTCCTGGGTGTTCAGCTCGCGCTTCACCAGGCTCGTGCCCAGGTGCGAGAGCTGGTCGAGCGCGCCGTCGAGCTTGTCCGACGGCACCGCGAGGCTGAGCGTCGCGTAGTCCTCGCCCGTGCTCTCCTGCCCGGTGTAGCCGCCCGCGCCCAGCGCGATCCCGCGGGCCTGCGCGACGACGTCGACGACCTTGGTCGCGGTCAGCTCCAGCCGCGCGCTGCGGGACAGCTTCCGGTCGGTGGCGCCCGCTTGCGGCGGGGTCACCTTCGATTCCGCCTTGCCGCTCGTCCCCTGCTTCGGGACGGCGGGCGCGACGCCGGCACTGTCCGCCGTGGACGATGCCCCGTTCTCCCCCGCCGAGCACCCGGCCAGCGCCAGCGCCGCCGCCGTGATCGCGAGCGCCGCTCTCCATCGAGTCCGCATCCTGCTTCTCCCTCCAGTTTCGACTGGCGGTGAGACGGATGTCCGGTTCAGGGCCGTTGCACGGCCATGGTCACGACTCGGTCAAGCCCGGTTCGTGCGGCTGCTCGGGGGCGACGAGGTGCTTGAACGCCTGGAGGTTCGCCAGCGACTCGCCGCGGGAGACGCGCCAGTCCCACTCGCGCTTGATCGACGTCGCGAAGCCGATCTCGAGCAGGGTGTTGAAGTCGCCGTCGGCGGCTTCGAGGACCTGGCCGAGCACCTTGTCGAGCTCGTCGGCGGACATCGTCTCCTTGCCGAACCGGCCGACCAGGTAGATGTCGCCCAGACTGTCCACTGTGTAGTGCACGCCGTACAGCTTCGCGTTGCGCTGCAACAGGAACCGGTAAACGTCCTCATGGGACTCATCGGGACGGCGGCAGACGAAGGCCTCCACCGAGAACGCGTGGTCGCCGTCGACCAGCCATGCGTTCGTCTGCAGCTTCTTCGTGCCGGGCAGGGTGACGAAGTACTTGCCGGGACCGCGTTTGTCGTACTTCAGCTCCGCCGAGTCCAAAGTAGACTGGATCAGCCGGTCCAGGCTCACACCGCCACCTCCGCGCGCAGTTCCAGCGCCTGCCGGAACGCGCTGGTGGCCTGAGCATAGATGTCCAGCAGCGCGTCCGTCGTGCGGCGCCAGGAGAACCGCCGCGCGTGCACGACGGCGTTGGCACCCAGTTCGGCGCGCCGGTCCGGGCGCAGCGCGACCGCGGCCAGCGCGTCCGCCCACTCCTCGGCGCCGTGCCCCGGCACCAGCAGGCCGGACACGCCGTGCGGCAC
>NZ_JAAGNB010001338.1:0-1069 GCF_010550475.1 Amycolatopsis sp. SID8362 | reverse complement strand
CGGACGTCGTCGCGCTCGGCGCGCACGGCATGCGCACCCGGCCGGTCCGCGCGGTGCTTTCCGCGCTGGGCATCGCGATCGGCGTCGCGGCGATGGTCGCGGTGCTGGCGATCCCGGCGTCCGGCGCGCAGGCGCTGCACGACCGGCTCGCCGCGCTCGGCACGAACCTGCTCACCGCCGGGCCGGGGCAGACGCTGTTCGGGGACACCGCGACGCTGCCGGACGACGCCGTCCCGATGGCCAAGCGGATCGGGCCGGTGCGGGCGGTCAGCGGCACCGGGACGACGTCGGCGAACGTGCGGCGCAGTGACAAGATCGCGCCGAACGACTCGTCCGGCCTCGCGGTGTACGCGGCGCGGCCGGACCTGCTGGGCGTGCTGGGCGGCAAGATCCGGTCCGGCGCGTTCCTGGCGGCGGGCAACCTGGACTACCCGGTGGTGGTGCTCGGCGCGCAGGCCGCGGCCCGGCTCGGGATCGACCACGTCGACCCGGCCCGCCCGCCGCAGGTGCTGATCGGGACGCAGTGGTTCACCGTGGCGGGGATACTGGCGCCGATGCCGCTCGCGCCGGAGATCGAGCGGTCGGCACTGGTCGGCTGGGACGTCGCCAAGCGCCTGCTCGGCTTCGACGGTCATCCGTCCACTGTGTACGTCCGCGCCGAGGAGTCCCAAGTGGACAGTGTGCGCTCGGTACTGGCGGCGACGCTGAACCCGCAGGCACCCAACGAGGTCGAGGTGCGCCGCCCGTCGGACGCGCTCGCCGCGCAGAAGCTGACGGACACCACGTACAGCGCGCTGTTCCTCGGCCTCGGCGGGGTCGCGCTGCTCGTGGGCGGCGTCGGGGTGGCGAACACGATGGTGATCTCGGTGCTGGAACGGCGTCGGGAGATCGGCCTGCGGCGGGCTCTCGGTGCGACGAAGCGGCAGGTTCGCGGGCAGTTCCTGGCGGAGTCGGTGCTGCTGTCGGGGTTGGGGGGGCTCGCGGGGGTGCTGGCCGGGGTGCTGGTGACCGCGGGGTACGCGCTGAGCCAGGGGTGGCCGGCGGTGCTCCCGGCCGGGGCGCTGGCGGG
>NZ_JAAGNB010001285.1:0-2163 GCF_010550475.1 Amycolatopsis sp. SID8362 | reverse complement strand
GGGCCGGTCGGCGGGCCGTACGGCGCGGTGCTTTGCGGGCGTGCCGGGCCTTGCGGCGGCAGGGGGTAGCGCGGGGGCATCCCGCCTGGGCCTTGCTGCTGGCTGGGTGCGCCGATCGGCCGTTGCCCGGTGGTGCCGGGGACGTGCGTGGGTGCGCCGGGGTGCTGCGGGTGGCCCGGAGCGGTGGCCGGTCTCTGCCCGGGTGCTGCTCCGGGGTGCTGGGCTGGTTGGCCCGGAGTGCCCGCCGGCCCCTGTCCGGTGGTGCCGGGACCGTGTGCTGGTGCGCCGGAGTGCTGGGGTGGTTGGCCTGGAGTGCCGGCCGGCCGAGGTCCGGTGGAGCTGGGGCCGTGCGTGGGTGCGCCGGGTTGCTGCGTGTGGCCTGGAGCGGTGGCCGGTCCCTGTCCGGGTGCGCCGGGGTGCCGGGGTGGTTGGCCCGGAGCGCCAGCCGGTCCCTGCCCAGCGGAGCCCGGACCGTGCCCGGGTACCCCACCAGGCCCCGGCTGCCCAGGCGTCCCACCCGCGCCCGGCAACGGCCGCGCGGCCGGTGGCGGCAACGGACGACCCCCCGGCGGTGGGCGGCGCGGATCGTGCGGGCCGGGACCCTGTGGACCAGGACCCTGCGGGCCGTGCGTCATCGAGTGGAACCCCCCAAGCTTTTTCCCCGTCGGAAGCGGCGTACCTGCGGTGATCTCGCCGTTCCGGGCGTCAGCATAGATCGAGTGCTCTAGGGTGTGGTGCTGTGTCGATGAAATGGGGGGCCACGGCCGCGATCGTCGTCGTGGCTGGCCTGCTCGGGGCCGGGACCGCGGCCGCGCAGAACGCCGGGCCCAGTCTGCCCAACCTGCCGAGTGACCTGGTGCCGAAGCCGCAGCAGCTCACCGGGGGCGGCAACGTCCAGCAAACCGACGGCCCGGTCGCGGACGTCGCCCTCAAGGTCCTCCGCGACGGCTCCCTGTCGGTCACCGAAAAGGTCACCGTCCCCGGCGGGCAGCAGCTCACTTCGCGCGTCCCGCTGCGCGTTCCCGCCGGCGACGACCAAGACCGCGTGTACGCCGTCCGCGACGTCAAGACGGAAGGCGCCGCGACCAGCCAGCTCACCGGTGACCAGCTCGTGCTCACCTTCGCCGGGGGCGCCGGCACCGTCACCTACCTGGTCGACGGCGCCGTCGCCGACCAGGGTGGCCGTCAGCAGGCGCGGTGGCAGGTCGCGAGCGGGTTCGACACGCCGCTGGCGAAGCTCACCGCGTCCTTCCTCGCGCCGTCGCCCGAACTGTCCCCGGTGGACTGCTTCGCCGGCCCGGTCGGCTCGAGCCGCCGCTGCACCCTCGCCGAGCTCGACCACACCGGGGTCGTGCGGCTCGAACAGAACGACGTCGGGCCCGGCGACCGCGTCGACCTGCTCGTCGGGCTGCCCGCGAACACCGCGCCCGCGACGGCGAAGTTCGCCGAAATCGGCCTGCTCGCCAACGCCTTCGCGCTGACCCCGCTGACCGGGATCGTCTTCGCCGTCCTGCTCGTCCTCCTCGTCGCGGCCGGCGTCTTCGTGTGGCGCCGCCGCAAGCAGGACGCCGGCGCGCTGCGCACCGCCACCGGCCCGGTCGAGGTCCTGCTCCGCGACGGCGACCGCGTCTTCTTCGCCAGCCCGGACGGCGTGCTGCCCGGGCAGGTCGGCACGGTCGTCGACGAGACCGTCGACGTCGTGGACATCAGCGCCACGGTCGTCGACCTCGCCGTCCGCAACTACCTGTGGCTGGCGGAAATCCCCGGGCAGCACGGACAAGATTGGCAGATCTCCCGCCGCAACCCGCCGGACGAGCACCTCCACGACTTCGAGCGCGCCGTCTGCGAAACCCTGCTGCCCGAAGGCACCGACACCGTCCTGGTGTCGCAGCTGCGTGCCCGCGGCGGGCTCGACCTGCGCCGGATCAGCGACGCGATGTACACCGACGTCGTCACCAAGCGCTGGTTCTCCCGCCGCCCGGACACCGCGCGCGGACGGCTGACCTGGCTCGGTGCCGGGATCTTCGCGCTCGGGCTCGCCGCCACCGCGGTCCTCACCTTCACCGTCGGAGACGCACTGCTCGGCGTCGCCGTCGCGCTGGCCGGGCTCGGCGTCGTCGCGGCGGCCGCGCTGCTGCCGTCCCGCACCGCGCGCGGGCGGGC
>NZ_JAAGNB010001232.1:0-2458 GCF_010550475.1 Amycolatopsis sp. SID8362 | reverse complement strand
GGGCGGTGCGGTCACGCGGGCGAGGCGGGCGGCGAAGAGGCGGCCGTTCTCGATCTTGAGGACGGGTTCGTCCGCGGCGACGGCCGGGTCGAGGGAACCGTCGGTCTCGACGAGCGTGAAGCGGCCGGGGTGCTCCGCCTGGGCGGCGCGGACGAGCCCCCCGGCGGCGGCCGCGACCGGGTCGCCGGTGGGGATCACGACGACCAGGGTGCGGCCGTGGGTGAGCGCCTCCTGGAGTTCGGTCAAGGCGTGGGTGGTGACCTCGCGCAGCGACCGCGGGACGTCGGTCAGGTCCCCGGTGACGGTGAGGACGTCGGTTTGGATCGCCTGGGGTGAAACGGGAGTCCAGTCGAGGCGCAGGAGTGGTTGCGACGTCTTGGCCGCGCCCGGGCGGCGGAGGACGAGCCGCTCGACGGAGACCACGGGGGTGCCGGCCGGGTCGGTCGCGGTGATGCGGAGGCCGCCGTCGGCCGGGGTGAGCCGCACGCGCAGGGCGGCGGCGCCGGTGGCGTGCAGGGCGATGCCGTGCCAGGAGAACGGGACGCTGCCGGCGAGGGCGGGGTCGAGGAGGGAGACGAGCCGCAGCGTGGCGTCGAAGAGGGCGGGGTGGAGGCCGTACGCGCCGGCGTCGGGACGCTGCGGTTCGGCCAGTGCGACTTCGGCGAAGACTTCGTGGTCGCGGCGCCAGGCGGCGGTGGGGCCGGGGAAGGCGGGGCCGTAGCCGAGCCCGTCGGCGGCGAGGCGGTCGGTCAGGCCGGTGAGGTCGAGGGGTTCGGCACCGGCGGGCGGCCAGGTGTCCGGGCGGGTCGGGCCGGACACGGCAGTCGTGGCGGCAACAGCGGTCGTGGCGGCAGCGGTCGCACCGGCAGCGGCACCGAAGTCCTCGGGCACCGCGATCTCCGGCACCAGCCGGCCGGTCGCGTGCTGTACCCACGGGTCGTCCGAACCCTCGGCCCGCGACGACACGGTGAACTCCCGCGTTCCGTCGGCCGCGGGACTCAGCCGGACCTGGAGGGTGCGGTCCGCCGTCAAGTCCACTGGGGACTCGATCGTCAGCTCGTCGACGCCGAGGTCCACACCCGCCGCCAGGGCCAGCTCCGCGAACGCCGTGCCCGGGAGGACGGGGGTGCCGTGGACGGCGTGGTCCGCCAGCCACGGCTGGGTCGCCGTCGTGAGGACGCTCGTCCGGACCACGCCGCCGTCGGTGAGGTCCACGGCCGGGCCCAGGAGCGGGTGCCCGGGGGCCGACGGCCAGAAACGCCGGTGCTGGAAGGGGTACGTCGGCAGGTCCGTCACCCGAGCGCCGGAGCCGGCGAACCACGCGGACCAGTCCACAGTGGACCCGGCGACGTGCAGGCGGCCCAGCGCCTCGAGGACGGCGACCGGCTCCGGGCGGTCGCGGCGCAGCACCGCGGTGACCGCCGCGGCCGGGTCGTCGACCAGGCCGGCGAGCACCGCGTCCGGGCCGATCTCGGCGAACGTCGTCACGCCCGCCTCGCGCAACGAGCCGAGCGCGTCGGCGAACCGGACCGTCGCGCGCACGTGCCGGACCCAGTACTCCGGGGAGGTCACGTCGCCGGCCGCGATCACCGGGATCTCCGGCTGCGCGAACGACAGCTCCGCCACGACCTCGCGGAACTCCGCCAGCATCGGGTCCATCAGGTGCGAGTGGAACGCGTGCGACACGGTGAGCCGCTTGGACTTCCCGAAGCGGGAAGCCACTTCGAGGACCGCGTCCTCGGCGCCGGACACCACCACCGAGCGCGGTCCGTTCACCGCGGCGAGGTCGGCGCCGTCGATCAGGGCGGCGCGAACGTCCGCTTCGGACGCTTCGATCGCCACCATCGCCCCGCCGCGCGGCAGCGCCTGCATCAGCCGGCCGCGCGCGGCGACCAGGGTGCCCGCGTCTGCCAGCGACAGCACCCCGGCCACGTGCGCGGCCGCGATCTCCCCCACCGAGTGCCCGGCGACGAAGTCCGGGCGGACGCCCCACGACGCCAGCAGCCGGGCCAGCGCCACTTCGATCGCGAACAACGCCGGTTGCGCGATCCCGGTTTCGGCCAGTGCTTCGGCGTCGGAACCCCACACGACCGAGCGGACCGCGGGGTCGAACGCCGAGAGGACCTCGTCGAACGCGTCCGCGAACACCGGGTACGCCGCGGCCAGCTCCCGGCCCATCCCGATCCGCTGGGCGCCTTGGCCGGTGAACAGGAACGCCAGCGGTCCCGGCGATGCGACGCCGCGGGCCACCTCGCGCACCCCGTCGGCACCGGCCAGCAGGACGGCGCGGTGCGCGAACCGCGCCCGCGCGGTCGCCAAGGTGAACCCGGCGTCGAGCGGTGCGGGGGAAACGGCGGTGACGCGGTCGATCTGGTCGGTCAAGGCGTCGTCGGAACGCGCCGAAAGCACCCACGGCACCAGCGGACGCTCAGCACCGGTGGCCGGCTCGGCGGCGGGG
>NZ_JAAGNB010001177.1:0-6618 GCF_010550475.1 Amycolatopsis sp. SID8362 | reverse complement strand
GCTCGCCGCCGGGGCGCGGCCCGTGCTCGCGACCGTCCAGCTCGCGCGCGGGCTCACGAACCTGAGCGAAGGCCGCTTCGAAGACGCCTTCGCCGACCTGCGGCGCCTGCTCGATCCCGCCGACCCCGCCTACCAGCTGGCGTTGCGCGCGTACTGCGTCGCAGAACTGACCGAAGCCGCGGTCCGGGCCGGGCAGACCGACGCCATGCGGGAGGTCCTGGCCGAGCTGGAGTGCCTCGCAAGCCCGTCGCCCGCGCTGCACATCGGGCTGCGGTACGCGCGTGCCGTGCTCGACCCGTCCGACGATCGGTTCGCCGAGGCACTGGCCGCCGACCTGGCCGGCTGGCCCGCCGAACGCGGCCGCGTCCACCTGGCGTTCGGGGAGTGGCTCCGGCGGCAGCGGCGGGTCGTCGAATCGCGCACGCACCTGCGCACCGCCCGCGAGACGTTCGACGCGCTCGGCATGACGGCGTGGGCCGAGCGGGCCCGGCGCGAGCTGCGCAGCGCCGGCGAGTCGAGCCCGAACCGCGGGCCGGACGCCCGGGACAAGCTCACCCCGCACGAGCTGAGCATCGCGCAGCTGGCCGCGGAGGGGCTCACGAACCGGGAGATCGGGCAGCGGCTGTACCTTTCGCACCGTACGGTCGGCACGCACCTGCACCGGATCTTCCCCAAGCTCGGCGTGAGCTCCCGCGCCGACCTCGCCGGGATGCTGAAGACCCTCGAAGGGTGACTTACACCCGCTGCGTCACCTGACGGGCGCGAAGTTCACCGGGCACTCCTTAACGTCGTGAAAGTCCCACGGTCTTTCGCACAGGAGTCAAGATGATCAGCAGGAGAAGGTTCGGGCAGGCGTTCGCGGCGGGGCTGGCGGCGACCTCCTTGGCGGCCTGCTCGTCCCCGGCCGCGACCCCCGCCGCGGCGCCGGCCCCCGACCTGCGGGCCGGGTCCGGTGAGCACACTTCGCTCGGCGAGGTGAAGCACGCGGACGCCGGGGTGCTGACCATGGCGTACTACGAGTCCGGCCCGGCGACCGGGCAGCCGGTGGTGCTGCTGCACGGCTGGCCGTACGACCCGTACAGCTACGTCGACGTCGCGCCGATCCTGGCCGCCGCCGGCTACCGGGTGATCATCCCGTTCCTGCGCGGCTACGGGCCGACGGTGTTCAAGTCCGCGGCGACCGTCCGCAACGGGCAGCAGGCCGCCGTGGCGCTCGACGTCGTCGCGCTGATGGACACGCTCAAGATCGACAAGGCCGTCCTGGGCGGTTACGACTGGGGCGCCCGGACGGTCGACATCATCGCGGCCCTGTTCCCGGAGCGCTGCAAGGCGGTCGTCGCGGTGAGCGGGTACATCGTCACGAACCTGGTGGCCAACCAGAAACCCCTGGCGCCGCAAGCGGAACTCGGCTGGTGGTACCAGTACTACTTCGCGACCGAGCGCGGCCGCGCGGGCTACGCGGCGAACCGCCACGACTTCAACAAGCTGATCTGGAAGACGGCGTCCCCGGCCTGGCACTTCGACGACGCGACGTACGACCGCAGCGCGGCGGCGTTCGACAACCCGGACCACGTCGACATCGTCGTGCACAACTACCGCTGGCGGCTGAGCCTCGCCCCGGGCGAGCCGCAGTACGACGTCTACGAGCGGAAGCTGGCCACCGGCCCGGCCATCACGGTCCCGTCGATCACGATCGGCAGCGACTTCGACGCGGCGGCCAAGGACGGGAAGGCGTACCGGGCGAAGTTCACGGGGAAGTACGAACACCGGGTCCTCGACGGGATCGGGCACAACGTGCCGCAGGAAGCGCCCCGGCCGTTCGCCCAGGCGATCCTGGACGCCGACCGGATGTGACGTGGCCGGTCGTGAGTGTTCAGTCGGGTTCTAACCCGACCAAACACTCACGACCGGTGGTCAGCGGGTCGCGCGGTGGATGACGTCGACGACGGCGTCGGGAGCCGCCGAAGCGATCGCGTGCGGGGAGTCCACTTCGGTGATCGACGCGTGCGCGCGCCGGGCCTCGAAGCGTTCCGCCGCCGGGGGAATCGCCTGGTCGCGCGTCGCCACGAGCGCGTACTTCCGGATGCCCGAAGGCGCCGTGGCGAGCACCTTCTCGTCGAACGCCGCCGCCAGGATCGGGCGCTGGCCCGCCGCCGCGACCGCGGTGTCCAGTGCCGGGAGTCCCGCGGCGAACAGCGAGGGGTAGCTCGCCGCGTTCACGAACAGCTCCGGGCCGACCGCGTGCGTCGTCGACGGGCCGATCAGCGAACCCGGGAACTGGCCGTTCAGCTGGCCCGCCGTCTCACCCGCCTCCGGGATGAACGCCGCCGCGTAGACCAGCGCCTTCACACCGCGCGTCGAACCCGCCAGCTCGCTGATCAGCAGGCCGCCGTACGAGTGCCCGACCAGGATCTTCGGGCCGGGTACGGAATCCAGAACTCCTTGCAGCGACGCCACATCC
Source organism: Amycolatopsis sp. SID8362 (assembly GCF_010550475.1). NCBI lineage: Bacteria > Bacillati > Actinomycetota > Actinomycetes > Pseudonocardiales > Pseudonocardiaceae > Amycolatopsis > Amycolatopsis sp. SID8362. The sequence goes on along the minus strand of NZ_JAAGNB010001177.1, from coordinate 4,157 downwards.
GCCGCGACGCCCCGCAGCGGGACCGCCGGCGCGAGCACCGGGTAGTGCTCGGCCAGCAGCCGCCGGGTCACCGGGGCCCACGCCGACGCGTCCTCGAACGCGCCGTGCACCAGCACGACCGTCGGTTTCGGGTGCGACGACACGGCGGCGCCGGGGGTGGCGGCGGTGAGCACGCCCGCCCCGACGACCGCCGCGACGCCCAAGGCACCGAGCGCGCGCTTCATCACGCCACCGTCGCGTCGAGGGTGACCTCGATGTTGCCGCGCGTCGCCTTCGAGTACGGGCACACCTGGTGCGCGCCGTTGACGAGCTCGTCGGCGGTGGCCTGGTCGATCCCGGTCGCCTCCAGGTGCAGCACGGCGCTGAGCTGGAACTCGCCGGCTTCCGTGTCGTGGTGGAGGGTGACCTCCGCGACGACGGCGAGGTCGTTCAGCGGCACCTTCTTCACGCCCGCGACGCGTCGCACCGCGCCGACGAAGCAGGACGCCCAGCCCGCCGCGAACAGCTGTTCCGGGTTGGTGCCGTCGCCCGCGCCGCCGAACGCCTTCGGGACGGCGAGGGTGACGTCGAGCGCGCCGTCGTCGGAGGTCGCGCGGCCGCCGTTGCGGCCCTCCGCGGTGGAGGTGGCGACGGCGGTGTAGGTCACTTCGGACATCGTGTTCCTTTCAGCGGGTGACGCCACCACGCTAGGAATCCGGGTGCCGGCGCGGCGACCGTCGCCCGACGTCACCCGTGTAAGTCACCGTTTTCCAGCCGCAGCCACCGATCGGCGCCGATCGCGGCCAGGAACCGTTCGTCGTGGCTGACGACGACGAACGCGCCCCGGAACGCGGTCAGCGCGCTCTCCAGCTGCCCGGTGCTGACCAGGTCGAGGTTGTTCGTCGGCTCGTCGAGCAGCAGCAGCTGCGGCGCCGGTTCGGCGAACAGGACGCAGGCCAGCGTGGCCCGCAGCCGTTCGCCGCCGGAGAGCACGCCGACCGGCAGGTGCACGCGGGAGCCGCGGAACAGGAAGCGCGCCAGCAGGTTCATCCGCTGCGCCGTCGGCAGCGCGGGTGCGGCCGCGGCCAGGTTCTCGGCCACGGAACGGTCGTCGTCCAGCAGGTCGAGCCGTTGCGAGAGGAACGCGATCCGGCCGTCGGCGCGGGTCACCGAACCGCCGTCGGGCTCGAGGTCGCCGCGCAGGATCCGCAGCAGCGTGGACTTCCCGGCGCCGTTCGGCCCGGTGAGCGCGATCCGCTCGGGGCCGCGGATCGCCAGGTCGACGCCGTCGCCGAAGAGATCGCGTACCCGCAGGCCTTCGCCGACGAACAGCGTCCGGCCCGCCGGGACCACCGTCTGCGGCAGCTCCAGGCTGAGCTTCTGCTCGGTGCGCAGTTCGCGCTCGGCCTGGTCGAGCTTGGCCTTCGCGGCGCCGACGCGCGCCGCGTGCGTGCCGTCCGCCTTGGCCGCGGACTCCTGGGCGTTGCGCTTCATGGTGCCGGCGAAGATCTTGGGCAGCCCGGCGTTGCCGAGGTTGCGCGACGCCGTGCTCGCCCGGCGCGCGGCCCGTTCCCGCGCCTGCTGCATCTCCCGCTTCTCGCGCTTGACTTCCTGTTCGGCACTGCGGATGTTCTTCTCGGCCACCTCGCGCGCGGCTCGGACGGCCGCTTCGTACGCCGTGAAGTTCCCGCCGTAGAACCGGATTTCCCCGCGGTCGAGCTCGGCGATCCGGTCCACCCGGTCGAGCAGCGCGCGGTCGTGGCTGACCACGAGCAGGCAGCCGGACCAGTCGTCGAGCACGCTGTACAGCTTGTGCCGCGCGGCCAGGTCGAGGTTGTTGGTGGGTTCGTCGAGCAGCAGCACGTCGGGGCGTTTCAGCAGCTGCGCGGCCAGTCCCAGCGAGACGATCTGGCCGCCGGACAGCGTGCTCAGCGACCGGTCGAGCGCGACGTCGAGGCCGAGCCGGTCGAGCTGGGCGCGGGTGCGTTCCTCGATGTCCCACTCGGTACCGATGGTGGTGAAGTGCTCCTCGGCGGCGTCCCCGGCCTCGACGGCGGCGATGGCCCGCAGGACCGGGGCGACACCGAGGACTTCGGCGACGGTCGGCTCGCCGGACAGGGGCAGGTCCTGCGGCAGGTAGCCGAGAACGCCGTCGGCGGCGGCACTGCCCGCGGACGGCCGCAGCACCCCGGCGACGAGCTTCAGCAGCGTCGTCTTGCCGGACCCGTTCGGCGCGACGAGCCCGGTGCGGCCGGCGAGGATGGTGGCGGAGAGGTGGTCGAAGACGGGGGTGTCGTCCGGCCAGGAGAAGGACAGGCCGGACAGGACGATTTCGGACATGCTTGGGACCTTTGCGAGGTGTGGTGGGAAAAGTGGTCGACGAAAGCGGCCCGCGCCGGCACTGCCGGGGGCCTGCTTGCTCCGGAGCTATCCGGAGATGTCGATGTCACCTGCCACACTTCGAACATAGCAGGGGTGATCGCCTGGGCCACCGCCTCCCGCCGTGAGCTAGCCGCCGGACGGGGCCCTGCTGAGGTCCACGACGCAGAACCGGTTGCCGTCCGGGTCGGCGAGAACGACAAAGTCCGGGTTCGCCGGGTAGTGGTCCCACGCGACTTCCGACGCGCCCAAGCGGCGGAGCCGGGCCACTTCGGCTTCCTGCTCCTCGGTCGTGTCGACGAGCAGGTCGAGGTGCAGCCGCGGGTACGGTTCCGGCGGGGATTCGCTGTACATCAGTGCGAGGGCCCGTCCGGACCCGTCGGTGTGCTCCAGGGTGCGCCAGCGCCCGCTCGCCCACTCATCGGTGGCGACGAGGTTCAGCGCCGACGTCCAGAAGACGGTGGCACGCGGGACATCGGAGACGCCGAGCACCGGGAAGCCGAGCCTGAGCACGGTTATCGCTCCTGCTTCCCGGCCAACCTCAGGGTGGTACCGCGTCGAACTCGCACTTCCGTCATGCGGTCCGGCTACCCCGCGGCGGCCTCGGCAAACGGGCCTCTGCCGAACCCGGCCGACGGCGGCGATGGTCGCGAACGCGGCGCGCTCAGGCGAGCTCGGCCGAGACGACCGCGGGCAGCGCGCGGAGCCGGTCGAGCAGCGCGTCGATCTCGTCGGCGCCCAGCAAGACGGCGCAGACCATGCTGCTTTCGCGGACGCCGTCCTTGATGTCGACGGACAGCTCGTGCACCAGCGTGCCGTCGAGCGCGCGGACGAGGGCGGGGATTTCCTCGGCACCGCCGGTGAAGTAGGTGGCGATGCGGCGTCGCAGCAGCATGGCCGGGCGGGTGGCGAACGTGGTGGGGCTGGACATGGCGTGATCTCCACGGGGAAGTGCGGATGGGATCGGGGCCAGGTCCCGAAAGAGGTGCCGCGGAATCCGCGATCGCCAAGGCTGCACGCCGGCGACCTGGGTTCAGCCGGCGCGCCGGAATACGAGTCGCGTGAACATCGTCGGGCGCTGCACGGCGACAGGCTAACACGGCGCGGGCCCGGGGGCGTGCAGTGAATGACTCCTTGAGTTTTAACTCTTGGTGGTCTTCTTGCCTCGTCGGCTGTTCTTGCGATAGGTCGGATAGCGGGTCCGGGGCGGCCGGGCGGAGCCGGTGGGACGTCCGGGACCGGGACGGGTGGGTTTCGGTGGGTTGGCCGGGGTGCCGGTCAACCCACGAACCCGCCGAAAATCCCGTCGAACCCGCCGTGGTGACATCATCTCGGCGGGCTGGGGTTTCTCCCACGGCAGCCGCAGATCACGGACACAGCCGCGAGCCAGCCGCAGCTGGGTGTAGGCGACCAGCACCAGCCAGCTCCACCGCAACGCCGTGTCGGGAAGCATCGGCGCCGGTGTGGTCCAGCCGAGATCCTGCTTGAGGAACCGGAACGTGTGTTCCAGGTCGAACCGCCGCTGATAAGCGGCGAAGATGGTGACCAGGTCCAGCACCGCAGGCCCGGCATGCCACAACCACATCGCCCCGGCCGGTGTCCCGCCCCCGGGCAGCCGCTCGATCTCCACCCGCACCACCGTGCCGGCCACGATCGGCAACGGCCCGTCATGCCCCTTCCAGTAGCCATCGCGGATCAACCGGCGATGCCGGGCGTCCCAGGCCGACAGGGTGACCTGGCCGTAGCGGGGCGAGGCCACGGTCGCGACCCGGTCGGGTGCGGTGAGAGTGGCGGGCCGG
>NZ_JAAGNB010001128.1:0-1611 GCF_010550475.1 Amycolatopsis sp. SID8362 | reverse complement strand
AGCACGCTCAGGGTGGCGGGGGTGGCGTAGAGGTCCTGGTCGGTCTCGTAGACGACGTCACCGCCGGTCCCGGTGGCTGCGGCTTGGAAGCCGGCGGGGACGAGCACCGAAGCGCCGTCCGGCGGCTTCACGGTGAACTCGAGCAGCGCGGCCGCCGCGGTCGCCGGCCGGCGGCGCACGCCTGCGGTGTTCAGGTGCTCGGCGAGGATCTTCTCCGGCAGCCGGTTGACCCGCAGGAGCACCGGCTCGGCCTGGGTCCCGAAGAGCCGCACGAGCGCGACCCCGGCGTCCTGCCGGTCGAAGCTGGTCCAGTCCGGGGTGTAGCCGGGAATCCGATCCCGCACCGCGCCGCGCACCGCTTCCCGCGTCGCCTCTACAAGCTCCGGCTGCACCCCGGACGGCCCGGGGCCGGGCACCATGCGCGCTTCCTCGTCGGAGTCGCGCGCCCACCAGACGTCGGTCACAGCAGTCCCTCCCCCGGCTCCACCGCGGGCACCACCCGCGTCCGGACTTCCCGCACCACCGGGAGATCACCCGGCCGCAGGGGCACGCCGTCGCACGTCTCCGCCGGTTCCGCGCCGTCGATGCCGATCGCGACGGCGGTGACGGCCGCCAAGTCCCCGAGCGCTTCCTGCGCCGCCCGCAGCAGCGCCGAAGGCCGCAGCGGCTCGCCGAACGGCCAGCCCGTCCCGTCTTCGCCGCCTGCCAACGGGTCGAGGAACCGGCGCAGCGCCGTACCGGCCACTGTGGACACCCGGACCCGGTCGGCCGGGGCGCCGGACAGGTCGACCCGCAGCCGGACGTCCCGGTACACCGCGGGCCGCACGAACACTTCGGCCGTGAGCAGGCGGGTTTCCGCCAGCCGGTCCGCGACCGCGCACAGCATGCCCGGATCCGGTTCCGGCGCCGCCACGACGTCGTCGCCGTCGCGAGGGACCGAAGGGACGATGTGGACAGTCACCGCTCCGGGGACCCGCGCGCACGGGAAGCCGGGGTGCTCGCCGACCGCGGCGTGGGCGCGGCCGACCGAGACGCCCGGCGTCGTGACGGCCAGCGTGACGAAGTCCTCAGTCGTGACCGCCCTGGTCACCTCGCCGAGCGCGCCCGCGGCCCGGTCGCGGGCCTGCGCCACCGTCTCCGGGTCCGTCCCGCCGGCGGCCTGGACCGGGTTCGCCGCCCGGACCGGCACCGCGAGGTCGACCGGCAGCCAGTTGTCGGTCAGGCCGCCGTTGCCGTCGCGGCCGCCGCCGATCGTGTAGTCGACCCGGAGTTCCCCGCCAGGACGCGGGATGCGCCCGGTCAGACCGTCGCCGAACACCAGCGCGCCGTCGTGCCGGTCGAGCAGGAAGATCCGGTCGCGGCCGGAGCCGAAGGCGAAGTCGGCCGCCGCTTCCCACTCCTCGCCCGCCAGGCGCAGGGCCGCGGTGAGCAGCCGGCCGGCGGCGTCCGGCAGCTCGAGCCGCTGACCGGGCAGCTTCAGCCACTTGCGGGTCTGGTCGTCGAGCCCGGTCACCGTGCGGTGCTCGGCGTGCCGGGCGCCGGACGCGTTGACCGCCAGGCGCCGCAGCCGTGGCGGCGCCGAGTAGGTCGCGGCGCGGGTGGCGACCACCA
>NZ_JAAGNB010001076.1:0-5475 GCF_010550475.1 Amycolatopsis sp. SID8362 | reverse complement strand
CCGACGCCTACTACCGGCGCAACCCGTGGGCCGGCCGCCGGTGGCTCGACGGCGAGGCCGTCGTCGACGGCGCGCTGACCAACCCGTTCTCCCACGCCGTGGCCACCGCGCTGCTCGTCGGCGGGGTCGGCGGCCGCGACCCGGCGGAGATCGCGCTCGAGCTCTACGGCACGCGCGACATCGAAGCCGACGACACGGCCTGCCTGCGCATCCGGTTCGCCGCCGGTCCCGAAGTCGTCGTCGCCGCGTCGCTGTGCGCGGAGCAGGACCACGAGCCCTACGTCGTCGTGCACGGCACGAAGGGGCGCGCGAAGTTCTGGTACAAGAGCCACCGCCTGGAGATCGACGACGAGCGCGTCCACCTCGGGGCGCCTGCCGACCTGCTGCGCAACCTGGTGGCCCACCACCGGGACCCGGCCGGGGTGCCGCTGCTCGCGCCGCTGGCGCGGACCCGGGCGTTCGCCTCGGTGGTCGGGGCGGTCCGGGACGCGCCGTCGCCGTCGCGGATCCCGGCGGGCTGGATCCGCACGGTCGGCGAGGGGGCGAGCCGGCACCCGGTGGTGCGGGGGATCGGCGAAGAGGTCGCCGTCGCCGCGGACCGGCTGGCGCTGTTCTCCGAAATCGGCGTCCCGTGGGCGAGCGCCGCGCGGGCGGCGGGGACCGCCCAACGCACCGGATAGCAGGCGCCGGTGCCCATCGCGCTGGCGGCCCCGGTCATTCACCCGGTTGCTGTAAGCGCTTTCTCGACGTGCCCTCATTTCGTGGAAACCATTGCTGCACAAGGGTTGTGCTTCCGAATCGACCGTTGACACCGGTGTGGCGCACTGCCTACCGTGAGCGCGCTGACAGCGTTTTCAGAAAAGTGCTGACCGGCTGAGGACGGAGAATTCGATGGGGCGGACAACTGTGCGTGGGACCCGGCTCGCCGCGCTGGCCGTGGTGGTTCCCCTGCTGCTGACCGGGGTGGCCGCGTGCGGCTCGGGCTCCGGTTCCGGCGACGGGGACGTGACCATCACCTTCGTCTGGTGGGGCAGCGACGGCCGCGCGAACCTGACGAAGAAGGCCGTGGAGCTGTTCCAGCGGAAGAACCCGAAGATCAAGGTGCAGACGTCGTTCTCGGCGTACGCGGCCTACTGGGAGAAGCTGGCGACGCAGACGGCCGGGGGCAAGCCGCCGGACGTGCTCAACGTCGACACGCGGTACCTGGCCGAGTACGGCGGCCGGGGCGTGCTGGCCGACCTGAACCAGGGCGCGGGCAAGGCGATCTCGCTCGCCGACGTCAACCCCGAGCTGGCCGCGACCGGGGTGTACCAGGGCAAGCGGTACGCCGTGCCGTGGGCGCAGAACACCCCGGCGATGATCTACGACCCGGCCGCCTTCACCGCGGCGGGCGCGGACCCGGCCAAGGGACTGACCTGGCAGCAGTACGCCGACGCGGCCCAGAAGGTCAGCGCCGCAAGCGGGTTCTCGGCGCGCGGCGCGACCGACTTCGGCATCCTCGACACGACGCTGGAGATCTGGCTGCGCCAGCAGGGAAAGCAGTTCTACACCCCGGAGGGCAAGCTCGGCTTCACCGCCGACGACCTGCGCCGCTACTGGCAGCTCGCGAGCGGCTTCCGCGACGCCAAGGGCAGCTCGCCCGCGGACGTCACGGCGTCCTACAACACCTCGCCCGAGCAGGCGCCGCTGGGCAAGAAGCTGACCAGCTCGGAGTTCGCTTACGACAACCTGCTGCCCGCGTACCAGAAGGCGAACGGCAAGCCGCTGAACGTGGCGCCGTACCCGACCGACAAGGCGGGCGACACCGGGCAGTACCGGCGGCCGTCGATGTTCCTGGCCGTCTCGGCCCGCAGCGCGCAGCAGGAGGCGGCCGCGAAGCTCGTCGACTTCCTGGTGAACGACGCCGAGGTCGGCAAGATCGTCGGCACCGACCGCGGCCTGGCCCCGAACCTCAAGGTCCGCGCGCAGCTGGCGGGGTCGGCGACCGGCAACGACAAGACCCTCTACGACTACGAAGCCAAGCTGGAACCGAAGCTCGGGGCCGCGCCGCCGGTGCCGCCGAAGGGCGCCGGCGCGATCCAGAAGCTCCTCCAGCGGACGTACGAAGAGGTCGCGTTCGGGCGGATGAGCATCGACGACGCCGTGAGCCGGTTCATGACCGAGGCCGAGAAGGGGCTGTCCTAGCCGATGACGACCCTGCGCACCCCGGACCCGCCGGTCGCCGCCGAAGCGGCCGCGCGCGTCCGGCCGTCCCGGCGCCGCCGCAAGAGCCAGCCGGAGGCCTTCGCGTTCCTGACGCCGTGGCTGCTCGGCGCGGTGGCGCTGACTGTCGGCCCGATGGTCGTGTCGTTGTACCTGTCGTTCACCGACTACGACATGTTCACGGCGCCGGACTGGGTCGGCTTCGGCAACTTCACCCACATGTTCACCGACGACGACCGCTACCTGCAGTCGGTGAAGGTGACGCTGATCTACGTCCTCGTATCGGTGCCGCTGAAGCTGACGGTGTCGCTGCTGGTGGCGATGCTGCTGAACACCCGCCGCGGCGCGAACGGCTTCTACCGGGCGGCGTTCTACGCGCCGTCCCTGCTCGGCGCCAGCGTCGCGGCGGCGCTGGTGTGGCGGGCGCTGTTCATGGGCGGCGGCCCGGTGAACGAGGTGCTGGCGTTCTTCGGCTGGCACACACCGAGCTGGGTCGACGACCCGCAGTTCAGCCTCGCCTCGATCGTGCTGCTGGGCGTGTGGCAGTTCGGCGCGCCGATGGTGATCTTCCTGGCCGGGCTCAAGCAGATTCCGGCGGAGCTGCACGAGGCCGCGGCGATCGACGGCGCGGGCGCGTTCCGCCGCTTCCGGCACATCACGCTGCCGATGCTGTCGCCGGTGATCTTCTTCAACCTGGTGATGGAGGCCATCCACGCGTTCCAGGCGTTCACCCCGGCGTTCGTCATCGGCGGCGGCCGCGGCGGCCCGGCCGACGCGGACCTGTTCTACACCCTCTACCTGTTCGAGGTCGGCTTCCAGGACTTCCGGATGGGCTACGCGTCGGCGATGGCGTGGGTGCTGCTGGTGGTGATCGCGATCGTCACGGCGATAGTCTTCCGCACGGCGAAGCTGTGGGTGTTCTACGACGACGCCGAGGAGCGCAAATGACGGTGCTCCCGCGCACGGCCCGGTCGTTCGGCTGGCACGTGCTCTGCCTGGTGATCGTCGCCGTGGTGCTGTACCCCTTGGTGTGGCTGGCGTTCGCGTCGGTCAAGCCGCCGGACGAGATCCTGTCCCGGCTGGCGTTGCTGCCCACGCGGTTCGTCTTCGACGGCTACACGAAGGGCTGGGAGGGCGCGGCGGACGTCGGGTTCGGCCGCTTCTTCGTGAACTCGTTCCTGGTGGCCGGGTTGTCGGTGGTGGCGAACGTGCTTTCGTGCTCGCTGGCCGCGTACGCCTTCGCCCGGTTGAACTTCCGGTTCCGGGGCGCGCTGTTCGCGTTCATGATCACGACGTTGATGCTGCCCTACCACGTGACGCTGATCCCGCAGTACGTGATCTTCCAGCAGGCCGGGCTGGTCAACACGTTCGTCCCGCTGATCCTGCCGAAGCTCCTGGCGACCGAGGCGTTCTTCGTGTTCCTGATCGTGCAGTTCATGCGCGGCATCCCGCGCGAGCTCGACGAAGCCGCGATCATCGACGGCTGTTCGGTCTACCGCACGTTCTGGCACGTGGTGCTCCCGCTGTCGAAGCCGGCGCTGGTGACGACGTCGATCTTCACGTTCATCTGGACCTGGAACGACTTCTTCACGCAGATGGTGTACCTGAACGACACGGAGAAGTTCACGGTGCCGCTGGGGCTCCGGTTGTTCGTCGACACCAGCAGCCAGTCCAACTTCGGCGCGATGTTCGCGATGTCCGCGCTCGCGCTGGTCCCGATCGTGCTGTTCTTCCTCGCGTTCCAGCGCTTGCTGGTGGAGGGCGTGAGCACGAGTGGTCTGAAGGGGTGAGGGGATGCGCGAAGCGACGTGGCGGGCGGGGCTGGGGGAATTCTCGGACTGCCTGCTGGCGGGATTGCTCGTGGCGGTGGCGTCCGTACCGGTGGTGACGGCGGCGCCGGCGCTGGTGGCGGGGTGCCGCGCGGTCGAGCGGGCCCGGCGCGGGGTGGGCGGTCCACTGTGGACGACGTTCTGGGCGGACTTCCGGTCGGTCTTTCGTGGCGGGGTGTTGTTCGGGCTCGGGTGTGTGGCGGCGGTGGTGGTGTTCGCGGTGGACTTGGAGGTCGCGGGCTCGCTGCCGGGCGCGGGATTGGTTCGGCCGGTACTGGGGGTGCTGGCCGGAGTGGCAGTGGTGCTGGCGGTGCGGACATGTGAGTTCGTTTCGTCGGGAGCGTTGTCCTGGCACCGCGCAACCCTCGCCGCCGCGCGGGAAGTCGCCGCTTCGCCCGGTAGTGCCGCGCTGCTCGCCGCCGCCATCGGGCTCTCCGCTGTCCTCGTCTGGATGCTGCCCATCCTCGCCTTCATCGTCGCGGGGCCGCTCTGCCTCGCCGCCGTCGCGACCGGAGGGCGGTCGTGATCCCCGCCGTCGTCGTGTTCGGTACCGCTGGCCACGCCCTCACCCACCTCCGCCGCGCGCGGGCGCTGCACGATCGCGGGGAGATCGTCCTCGCCGGCGCGTGCGACGTCCGCGAGCCGCCGGAAGAAGCCCGCGCCCTCTTGCCCGCCGGGGCGAAGCTGACCGACGACCCCCGCGAACTGGTCGCCGACATCGCCGTCGTCGCCACGCCGCCGCACACCCACCTGCCGCTCGCCCGCGCCGCGCTCGAAGCCGGCTGCCACCTGCTGCTCGAGAAGCCCCCGGTGCTCGACCTCGACAGCTTCGGCGAACTCGAACGGCTCGCCCGCGACCGCGGGCTCGCCTGCCAGACCGGGTTCCAGAGCTTCGGCTCGGCCGCCGTCCCGCTCGTCCGGGCCGCCATCGCGCGCGGCGAAATCGGGACGGTCACCGGGATCGCCGCCGCCGGGGCCTGGATCCGGCGGGACCGGTACTTCGGGCGGACCGGCTGGGCGGGACGGCGCCGCGTCGGCGGGCAGCCGGTCGTGGACGGCGCCCTCACCAACCCCTTCGCGCACGCCGTGGCGACCGCGCTGCTGCTCAACGGGACCGCGAACCTGCTCCCGGACCAGCTGACCGTCGAGCTTTATCGGGCCCGCGCCATCGAATCCGACGACACGGCCTGCGCGCGGCTCGCCTTCGCCGGCGCGCCGGACGTCGTCGTCGCGGCCACGCTGGCCGCCGCGGCCGACCACCAGCCCTACGTCCTCGTGCACGGCACCCAGGGCCGGATCCGCTGGGAGTACAAGACCGACCGGCTGGAGATCCGGGGGACGCCGACGCCGGTGGACCCGCCCGAAGACCTGCTGGTCAACCTCGTCGAGCACGTGCGCGACGGCGTCGCGCTGCGGGCGCCGCTGTCGGCGACCCGCGCCTTCA
>NZ_JAAGNB010001028.1:0-1781 GCF_010550475.1 Amycolatopsis sp. SID8362 | reverse complement strand
CGTGAGCGCGTCGCCGTCCCAGACCAGGTCCGCGCAACCGTCCGGGAGGACGCGCAGCGGCCGCGCCCAGCCGGTGCGCCCGTGCCAGCCGCAGACCAGCACGTCGGCGAGCGCGGGCGGCGGGGCGACTTCGCGGTAGACCGACCGTGCCCCGGCCACCGCCAGCGGCCGCAGGGGAACTCCCATGGTCCCCAGTATGCAGCGGTCAGGAACTGGCCTAATTCACGAATAACGTGGCCGGCACCCGACCGAGGAGGAAACCCATGGCCAGCCCCGTTCCCGCCGGCTACACGACCGTCACCCCGTGGATCATCGGCCACGACACCGCCGCGCTGCTCGACTTCCTGAAGCGCGCCTTCGACGCCGAAGAGCTCGGCTGCGTCGTCGGCGACGACGGCAGGATCGGGCACGCCGAGGTCCGCATCGGCGACGCCGTCGTGATGGCGTTCGACGCACCCGCCGATTGGGCCGAAACCCCGGCCTTCCTGCGGCTCTACGTGCCCGACAGCGAGGAAACCCAGCGCCGCGCGATCGCCGCGGGCGCCACCGAGGTGACGCGCCAGACGGTGCTGTTCTTCGGTGATCGCGTCGGCCGCGTCCGTGATCCGTTCGGCAACCTGTGGTGGATCCAGACGCGGCTCGAGGACCTCGACGAAGCCGAGCTGGCCCGCCGCGCCCAGCTGCCGGAGCACATCGAAGCGATGGCGTACGTCCAGGGTGCGAAGCTCTGACGGCGGGCTCGTGTGAAACCCTGGGCCCGTGCTGGAGACCGGGGAGGACTACCGCGAAGCGGTGCTGTCGGGGCAGTGGTGGGAAAAGCGCCGGTTCACCGGCTGCGACTTCACCGGGGCGGACCTCAGCGGGCTGCGGACCCGCGGGTGCACCTTCGACGACTGCGTGTTCAGCCGGGCCGACCTTTCGCGTTCGCGCCACGACGCGTCGGCGTTCCGCTCGTGCACCTTCGAGCGGACGGTGCTCGCCGAGAGCCGCTGGACGTCGTGCTCGCTGCTGGGGACGTCGTTCACCGACAGCGGGTTCGCCGGGATCGCGCTGACCGAATGCGACCTTTCGCTGACGTCGCTCGCGAAGGCGCGGCTGCGCAAGCTGGGCCTGTCGGGGCTGCGGCTGCGGGAGGCCAACCTGACCGACGCCGATCTCTCGGGCGCCGACCTGCGCGGCAGCGATCTCACCGGGGCCCGCCTGCACGGCGCGAAGTTCGAAGGTGCCGACCTGCGTGGTGCGCGCCTCGACGCCAACGCCCTCGTCCAGGCGAACCTGCGGGGCGCCGAGGTCGACGTCGAGACGGCGCTCGCCTTCGCCGCCGCCCACGGGCTCGTCATCCGCTGAACGCACGGGAACCGGCGGCCGAAGCCGCCGGTTCCCGGGATGGTGCTCAGTCGACCGGGGGTTCGCCCGGGTCGAGTTCGATCAGGTCGCCCTCGGCGAGGAGTTCCTCGATCGACGCCGGCAGCAGGTACGCCGACCCGCCGCCGGGCTGGTTGAACCACGGGATCGCGACGCCGGCGAGCGTCTCCAGCGGCCGCTGCACGCGGTAGACGTGGTACGGGCGGTTGACCCACTCCGGCACCAGCGACCGCTCGGCGAACGGCGTGCCCGCCGCGTACGTCAGGTTGCCGGTCGGGCCACCGAAGCGGTCCAGCTCGCTGCCCGCGGGCAGCTCGCGCAGTTCCTTGCCGCGGAACAGCGTCAGCGGCGGCTCGCCCGCCATCGGCCCGATCGGCCACTGCTGCTGGCCACCGCCACCCCCACCGTTGACGGCC
>NZ_JAAGNB010000987.1:0-1561 GCF_010550475.1 Amycolatopsis sp. SID8362 | reverse complement strand
CCTCGATCGCCCGGTCCAGCGCCGCGCCGACCGCCGCGAAGGGCGGTGTGAGGTCGGCGACGAGCCGGCGGCCCACCGGCGTCAGCGCCACGCGGCGGCTGGTCCGGGTGAACAGCGGCACGCCGATCCGCCGTTCGAGCTTGCGGATCGTCTGGCTGACCTGCGCGGTCGAGACGTGCAGCCGCTCCGCCGTGCGGCCGAAGTGCAGCTCGCCGGCCAGCGTCAGGAACGTCTCCAGCTCGCGCCACTCCGGCATGCCCGCCCCCATCGTCAACTCTCGCTTAACGATCGTGGCACACAACCGCGTTGATCGGCTGCCCGGGCCGCGCCAGCCTTGAGGGCATGATCACCGCAACCGACCGGCACGAGATCGTCGACGCGCTCTACCGCTTCGGCCTCGGCCAGGACCTCAAGGACCGCGAGCTGTTCGCGTCCTCGTTCGCCGAAGACGCCGTGCTGGACTTCCGGCCCGCGGCCGCCAAGTGGGGCGCGGAGCCGCCGCTGATGACCGGCCGGGACGCGATCGTCGACACGATCCTCGCGCTGTTCGACGGGCGCGTCGACACGACGCACCAGGTCACGAACCCGCGCGTCAGCGTCGACGGCGACACCGCGCACCTCACGGCGCTGGTCGAGGCCCAGCACCTGCTCAGCGCCGACCACGGCACGCACGCGCTGCTCAAGAACCGCTACGACACCGACCTGGTCCGCGACGGCGACCGCTGGGTGCTGCGCCGGGTGGTCATCGAGAACGCCTGGTACACCGGTGACCCGGTGGCCATCTTCGGCTGAGCGCTACTCGCCGCGCATCGACCGGCGGATCTCGGCCAGCCGGTCCTTGGCCGCCTGGTCGCGGTCGGCGATCTGCTTGTCGAGGGCGTCCGCCGTGTGCTCGGTGCCGAGCCCCGCGACCTCGGTGGCGCCGACCGACGTCGTGTACCGGTTCTCGATCTTGTCGCGCACGAAGTCGAAGCTGGGCACGCCGCCCTCGCTGTAGTCCGGCTCCGGCAGCGGCGGCGAGGGCACCGCGATCGCGGCGGTGGGGGTTTCGTCGACGATCTCGCCGTCCAGGACGTTCGGGTCGCCGTCGGGTGTGGTCATCTGCCCAATCTAGCGCCGGAGTGGGCACTCCCGCCGGTAGCGCAGTGGGTAATTCGGCCGTTGGGCCCGCCCGCGCGGTGCGTAATTCTCGATCCGCACAGCAGGTGTCCGGAAGGAGCAGACCATGAGTGCCGGGGCCTACCGCGCCGAAACCACGGAAATGGGGACGGTCGCCAAGGCGGTCGAGGAAGTCGGGTCGTCCTTCCATTCGGTGACCCGTGACCTGGAGGGCCTGGTGCTCGACGCGTTGTCGTTCGCCGGGATCGGGAGCGGGGTGGCCGCGGCGAACTCGGCGCTGCACTCCTCGCTGGGCAGCGCGCTGCAGAAGTTCCTGAGCCTGATCACGAACGTCAACCAGAACGTCCAGACGGCCGCGAACCGCTACAACGCGGCCGACTCCGACGTCGCGCAGGCCTACGGCGGCGGCCAGGCCCAGGCCGGCGGCGGGGGAGCGGCGGCC
>NZ_JAAGNB010000927.1:0-3077 GCF_010550475.1 Amycolatopsis sp. SID8362 | reverse complement strand
ACGGGTAGCGCGGCCAGCTCGGGCCGTACCCGCCGGAGCAGCCGGCGCAGGAGGTGCCGCCCGGCGAGGAACTCCGGACGCTGCCAGGCGGGCCGCGTCTCGGCTTCGGCGAGGTCGCCCGGGTGGCCGCACGGATCGCCGAGGTCAGCACACCCGGCGGAGGCGACCCACACGCCAGGAGCGACCTGGGTCCCGTCCAGACCCACCTCCGGCAGCCCCCGAGCGGCACTTTCACGTGAAAGTGCCGCTCCCAGGGCGGAGCTTTCACGTGAAAGCGACGGGCTCATGAGCGCAGGTCCTCGAGCAGGGGGCCGGCGGCGTCGGCGATCGCGCCCAGCATCAGCTCGGTGACGCCGCCGCCGATGCCGAAGACCGCGGCCTCGGCGCGGACCAGCTGGAGGCCGTCGTCGGCGAAGCCGTCGGCGCCGCGCCAGCGGGCACAGCGGGACAGGACCTCGTCCGCCGTCAGCCCGATCGACGCCTTCAGGATCGCCGCGCTCGTCGCGTCGTGCTCCGCCACCACCCGCTCGCCCAGCGACTCGTGCAGCGCGCGCAACGCACGCACCCGCACCAGGCACGCCGCGAACTCCTGGCGGACGGACTCGTGGTCCCACAGCGCGCGGCCGTCGATCTCCCGCCGCAGCAACGCTTCCCTCGTCTCCGCCAGCACCCGGCTGGTGAGCGCGGCGGCCCACTGCGCGCCGGCGAGGCGTTCGGTGCCCATGTGCCGGGCGAACAACGCCAGCCCGCGGCCCTGCCGGCCGAGCACCGCCGACGCGGGCAGCCGGACGCCGGAGAACTCGACGTGGCCGATGCCCGCGCCCGGCAGGAGCGTGGTCGTCGCGGGGGTGACCCGGACGCCCGCCGCGTCCGCCGGGACCAGGACCCAGGTGAACGCGGTGAAGTGCCGTCCGGGCCGGTGGCGGGCCAGCACCAGGAAGTAGGCCGCGCGGGTCGCCGTGGTGACCCACCGCTTCCCGCCGTCCAGCCTGACACTGTCGCCGTCGATGTCGACCGTCGTGCCCAGCCCGGTGAGGTCGGAGCCGGCCGCCCCGGCGTCCGTGGCGGCCAGCGCGACCTCGCCGTCGCCGTCGGCGACCTGGTCGAACTCCGGGCCGGTCCCGGCGGCCAGGATCGGCAGCGCGCTCGCCGACTGCACCAGCACGCTCAACGTGATCCCGTTGTCCCCGCGGGCGTCGACCGCGCGCAGGGTGGCGGCGAGCCGCCCGGGATCGGCGACCAGGCCGGTCGGCGTGCGCTCCCGGTACTGGGCACGCAGCACGCCGGCCGCACCGAGCCGCTGCCACACCTGGGCGCCGCCGGCGTCCGGCTCCACTGTGGACAGCACGTCGCCGTCCAGGAGGGCGGTGTCAGGCAAAACGCACCTCCTGGTCGAGCAGGGTGAGCCTGCCGTCGGCGAGGTGCAGCCGGTCGTTGCTGTAGTTCAGCACCGCCGACCGCAGGTCCCGCAACGACTGTTCGAGCCGCGTCGGGGAGTCCCGCAGGTAGCCGTGGCGCATCCCGACGGCGTCGACGAGTTCGTCGACGGCCCGGTAGCACTCCTCGGCCGCGGTGATCTTCACGGCGTTGATCAGCAGCTGCACCTTCGGCACGCTGAGGTCCGCGGTGGTCTCGACGACTTCGCGGGCGTGCGAGATCAGCGCGTGCACGGTGTCCAGCCGTTGGCGCGAGCGTGACAGCCGTGTCATCAGCAGTTCCGAGCTGAGGTCGGTCTTGCCGCGGCTGCCGCGCACGGACGCGATCACCCGCGACAGCGCCCCGGCGGCCGTGCCCAGCCAGCACGACGCCCAGCCGAGGTGGGCCATCGGCCCGAACACGCTCGTCACGATGCTGTGGAAGTCCCCGTGCCGCCCGACGACCTGGTGCGCGGGCAGCCTGCCACGCAGCTTCATGGCGCCGCTGTCGCTGGCCCGCATGCCCAGCGGGTTCCAGCCGCCGGCCGGCTCGATCTCGACCTGCGCCCGGGACGCGTAGACCAGCGAAACCTGGTTGTCCGCCTCGGAATCGGGGGAGCGCATCGTGATCAGGAACCCGTCGGCCTGCCTGCCCCCGGTGACGATCGGGGCGAACCGGTCGACGAGCAGCTCCCCGTCGCGCCAGGCCGCGGCGGACTCGGCGGTCAGCAGGTGCCCGCCCTTGCCCGCTTCGGTGGTGACCGAGCCGAGGTAGAGCCGCCCCGCGGCGATCTCGGGCACCAACTCGTTGCGCAGCCTCCCGTCGGCATGAGCGAGCACGGCGGCGACCTGCTGGCAGTGCATCGCGAAGATCATCGCCAGGGACATGTCCACCCGGCCCAGCTCGGTGCTGGTCTCGAGCACGTCGGCCAGCGAACCACCGAGACCGCCTTCGTCGGCGGGCACCTGCAACCCGAGCAGGCCGGTGGCGCGCAGCTCTTCGAGCGCTTCGACCGGGAACGTCGCTTCGTCGTCGGTCCGCCGGACGTGCTCCTCGGCGACCTTGGTGACGCGCCCGACGAGTTCGGCGAGCGGGGCGGTGGTCACGACGACACCCCCTGGCGCTCCAGCTGGGCCGCCACCGCGGTCCACAGCGTGCCGCCGGTGGCGAAGGTGGCGTCGGTGATGTCCTCGTCCGGCAACGAAACGCCGAAGACGTCCTCGATCTCGAACAGCACGTTGATCGACTGCATCGAGTCCAGCCCGCACTCGCGCAGGGAGTCGTCCGGCCCGAGTTCGCGGCCGTTGAGGAACTTGAGGTACGGGGTCAGCAGTTCGGCCATGCGGGGGTCCATCGGTTCACTCCTCATGGTTGGGGTCAGTGGTCCTGACCAGTTCCACGCGGGACGTCCGCGCGGGGGAGCCGGGGCGGTCGCCGTCGACGACGACCTCCACCGGCAGGGGGTGGCCCAGGAAGGCCACGAGGCTCGCGGAGAGCCCGTAGGCGCCGACGTTCGGCACCGCGACCAGGTCGCCGGGGCTCAGCTCGGGCAGCTTCGCGCCGCGGGACCAGGTGTCCAGCGGGGTGCACAGCGGGCCGGCGACGAGCGCGTCGAGCGCGTCCGGCCCGGCCGGGCCGAGCAGGCGGGGCGCGAGCGGGGG
>NZ_JAAGNB010000882.1:0-17422 GCF_010550475.1 Amycolatopsis sp. SID8362 | reverse complement strand
GCGTCGCCGCGCCGGTCGCGCTGATCGGCGGCCCCGCGCTCGCCCGCACCACCGTGGCCAACGGCGCCGTCCCGGCGCTGACCCCGGAGTGCCACGACGGCGACGAGCCGACGATCGAGCAGACCGAAGGCCCGTACTTCAAGCCGAATTCGCCCGAGCGGACCAACCTCGTCACGCCCGGTACCCAGGGCACCCGGCTCACCGTGACCGGGTACGTCTTCGGCCTCGCGTGCCAGCCGGTCAGCCGCGCTCTGCTGGACTTCTGGCAGGCGGACGTCAACGGCGCGTACGACAACGTCGGCTACACCTTCCGCGGGCACCAGTACACCAACGCGCAGGGCGCGTTCACGCTGTCCACGATCGTGCCCGGCCTCTACCCGGGCCGGACGCGGCACATCCACGTCAAGGTGCAGGCCCCCGGCCGGCCGATCCTGACCACGCAGCTCTACTTCCCCAACGAGCCGCGCAACAACACCGACACGATCTTCGACGCGCGGCTGCTGATGACCGTGCGCGACAACGGTTCCGCGAAGGAGGCCGCGTTCGACTTCGTGCTCAACGTGCCGCAGACCGGCACCCCGACCCCGCCGACGTCGACGACGGGCGGGCCGACCTCCACGCCACCCGGGGGCACCACCTGGGCGGTGGGCACCAGTTACGCGGCGGGTGCCCGGGTCACCTACGGCGGACAGGGGTACGTGTGCCTGCAGGGGCACACCGCCCAGCCGGGCTGGGAACCCCCGAACGTCCCGGCTCTGTGGCAGGCCGGGTGACCTTCCGCCCGAGGAGCTCCTGAGGAGGGAGGGCGGGTCCCGGTCCGCACGCCGGGGCCCGCCGACCCCCCAGAATCCGCCGTTAGGGGTCGACGCCGGACGGTTCGCCTGCCAGATTGGCGAGCATGAGCATTTCCATCGAAGCCGCGGAGTGGATCCGGCGCTTCCACCCGGCGCCGGCCGCGCCGGCGCGGCTGGTGTGCTTCCCGCACGCCGGGGGATCGGCGAGCTACTTCCACCCCGTGTCGGCCGCGCTGGCGCCGTCGGTGGAGGTGCTGGCCGTGCAGTACCCGGGCCGCCAGGACCGGTACGCCGAAGCGCCGGTGGACGACCTGTTCGTGCTCGCCGACCGGCTGGCAGACGTGCTGGCCGCGGAGCTCACCGGGCCGGCGGCGTTCTTCGGCCACAGCATGGGTGCCAGCCTCGCGTTCGAAGTCGCGCGGCGGCTCGAGGAGCGCGGTACGCCGCTGCTCGCCCTGTTCGCGTCCGGGCGGCGCGCGCCTTCGGCGTTCCGTGACGAGCGGGTCCACGAGAAGGACGACGACGCCCTGCTGGCCGAGGTCAAACGGCTCAGCGGCACCGATTCGCGGGTGCTGGAGGACGACGAGATCCTGCGCATGGTGCTGCCCGCGCTGCGCAGCGACTACAAGGCCGCCGAGCTGTACCGCTACCGCCCGGGCCCGGACGTGAGCTGCCCGGTGGTGGCCCTGATCGGCGACCGCGACCCGAAGGTCACCGAGGACGAGGCGCGGCAGTGGGCCGAGCGCACGTCCGGCGGGTTCGAGCTGCACACCTACCCGGGTGGGCACTTCTACCTCAACGACCACGCCCCGGCGGTCATCCGGCTGATCGGCGACCGGCTCGCCCGCTGAGCGAGCCGGCCGCGTCCGGGGTCAGCAGTACAGGTTCGCGCTCGGGTCGACGCCGAAGACCGACGCGATCTGGCGGTACTTCGAGACCCGGCTCTCGACCTGGGCGGGGTTGCCGCCGTTGCACTCGATGGAGCCGTTGATGCTGCGGATGGTCTCGCCGAAGCCGAGGCTGTTGACCATCGCGTTGTGCGGGGTCATCGTGCCGGGGCCGGTCTGGGTGTTCCAGTACCAGAGCCCGGTTTTCCACGCGATCGCGGAGTTCTGCTCGACCTGCCAGGGGTTGCCGAGCAGGTCGATGCCGAGCGCGTCGCCGGCGGCCTTGTAGTTGAAGTTCCAGCTGAGCTGGATCGGGCCGCGGCCGTAGTACGCGGCTTGGCCGGCCGGGCAGCCGTAGGACTGGCTCGCGTCGCAGTAGTGCGGGTAGTTGGCCGTGTTCTGCTCGACGATGTAGACGAGGCCGCCGGTTTCGTGGTCGACGTTCGCCAGGAACGCGGCGGCTTCCTGCTTCTTCACGGTGTCGCTGCCCGTGTTCGCGAAGCCGGGGTACGCCGAGAGGGCCGCGGTCAGGCCGCTGTAGCTGTAGAAGCTGTTGCGGCCGGGGAAGATCTGGTTGAACTGCGCCTCGCTGACGACGAACGAGCCGGGGTTGCCCGGGTCGGTGCCGCCGCCGCAGTTGTAGGGCTCCCAGTACCAGGTGCTGATGACGGGGTCGTAGCCCGGGTTGGCGTTCTTGGCGCGGTAGTAGCCGCCGTTGGTGTACTTGACGATCGCGCCGACGTCGTACCACTGGCCCGCGACCCAGTTCGGGTAGCTGCACGTGGTGCCGCCGCCCCCGCCGTCACAGCTGTAGGGCTCCCAGTACCAGGTGCTGATGACGGGGTCGTAGCCCGGGTTGGCGTTCTTGGCGCGGTAGTAGCCGCCGTTGGTGTACTTGACGACCGCGCCCACGTCGTACCACTGGCCGGCGACCCAGTTGGGCGCGCTGCAGGCGGCGGCCGCGGCCAGCGGGGCTTGCCCGGTGGCGGCGGGCACGCCGAGCACGAGCCCGGCTGCGGCGGCGAACGCTGACAGGACCGCGACAAGACGTCTTCTCAAGACTGGCTCACTCCTTCGGCCACGACGGAGCCCGGACGCGGGGGCGCCCGGTGTCGGAGGGGGTGTGCTCATCCGGCCGAGACGAGGGTGACACCGGTCACTAGAGCAGATTGGTCTAGTCCAGTCAAGAAACCCGGCGATCGGGGCAACGGGTCTGCGCGAACGTCCGCATCGGCCCGGCTCCGGATGCGGTCTCCGAGCCGGTTCTTCACCGCGGGATCACGTGCTTCGCGGGGGAGTGGCCGGGCCCGGGCCCGGCCGTCCCCTCGTCACCGCGCTTGCGGGATCCGCACCTGCGCGGCCGGCGCGAACTGCAGGATGCGCTGCAGCCGCGCGCGGCCCAGCCGGTGGAGCATCTCCCCGAGCTCCTCCGGCGCGATGCTCCCTTCGAGGTCGCCCCGCGTCAGCTTGACGACGCGGTCGATCTCCGAGGCGGGGAGCCGCCCCGCGAACTCCCCGGCCAGCCACACCCCGACCTCGTCCACGACGTCGTCCGCCCGGTGGCTCCGTACGGTCATCGCTCTCCTCGTTTCGGATCGCCCTGCTTGCCCAGGTCGGAGCCGGAAAATCCGGGGCCGACGCAGGTCGGACGACGCAGTCGCGGAGCCATGACGCGGAATCGGCGAAGTTCCGCGCACAAACGCTTTCCGTGTCGTGACCGGTCGGTACCGTGACCGCTTTTCACTCACACGGCGCGGTTGCCTACTGCAGTTGTCCGCCGATCGGGTGGAAAACGGGGGAACCTCGCCGATGGCGCGTCCCGGCCAGGACCCTGGAGGCGTCCGGTAGTGCGGGTGTTCCTTCGCGGGACGCGGAAACGGAGACGCGATCCATGGGCCGGTACGACCGGACCGACCTCGGGGCCTACAGCCTGGGGTTGCTCGAGACCGCCGAGGCGGCGCGCGTGGAGCGGCACTTGGCGGCGTGCGAGGACTGCCGCCAGGAGGTCCGCGAGTTCGAGGCCGTCCGCGGCATGCTCGACCACCTCGTCCAGGCGAAGTCCACTTAGGACTCTTCCGGGAATTGTCGGTGCCCGCCGGTACGGTCCGGCACGTGACTGACGACCAGTTCCTGAACCCGACCCGGCACACGTACGCGATCGTGGCCGAGAGCTACGACGAGTTCGTGCCGCCGCTGGCCGAAGACGTCCAAGACCGCGGGCTGTTCACGGCGTTCGCCGACCTGGTGCGCGACGGCCCGGTCGCCGACCTCGGCTGCGGCACGGGTCGCGTGACGGCGTTCCTGGCCGGGGAGGGCCTGGACGTCGTCGGTGTCGACTTGTCGCCGGAGATGCTCGCCGTCGCCCGCCGCGAGCACCCCGGCCTGCGGTTTTCCGAGGGATCGCTGCTCGCGCTCGATCTGCCGGACGGCGGCCTCGCGGGTGCGGTGGCGTGGTACTCGATCATCCACACGCCGCCGTCGCGGCTGCCCGCGGTGTGCGCCGAGCTGTTCCGGGTGCTGCGCCCCGGCGGCTACCTGCAGCTGGGGTTCCACGTCGGCGACAAGCGGCACCACCGCAACGACGGCTACGGCAAGGAGGGGTTCTCGCTCGACATCTACTGGCTGCCCGTGGAGCGGGTCTGCGAGCTGGTGACCGGCGCCGGGTTCGAAGTCGTCACGCAGGTGCTGCGCGATCCCGCGGCGCGGGTGCCGCAGGGGAGGGTGCTGGCGCGGAAACCGGAGTGACCTTCAGCGGGACGCGGCGGCCTTGATCGTCCGCAGCACGGGCGCGGTCTCCAGCGTCCGGATCGCGTCGAGCGCGCCCAGCCGGTGGGTCAGGTAGCGGTGCAGCGCGGCCGCGTCCGGGCAGAGGGCCAGCGCGACCAGGTTGGCCGGGCCGGTCGTCGCGGCGACGAGCGCGAGTTCTTCGTGCGTCGCGAGCGTCTTCGCTACGTGGTCGAGGTGCGCCGGCGCGACGGCCATCCAGAGCAGCGCCTGCGTCGTCGCGCCCAGCAGGGCCGGGTCGATCTCCAGGTCGAAGAACACCGTGCCACCGGCCTGGAGGTCGGCCAGCCGGCGCGCGACGGTCGCCGCCGACCAGCCGGTCGCGGTGGCCAGCTCGGTGAGGCTCGCGCGGCCGTCCCGCTGCAGCGCGGCGAGCAACGCGGCGTCGTCCCCGGTCAGCGGCTTGCCGTCGCCCGGCGACGGCGGCGTCAACGCCGAGACCTGCGCGGCGTCGAGCGCGTTCGCCCGGCCGAGCCACGCGGACGGGCCGCCGAAGTAGCGGTGCAGCAGCTGGTGCGCCGACACGGCGGTGACGCTCGCCGTGCGCGGGATGTCCCGCAGCAGCAGCGAATGGTCGCTGGCGGCGGGCGTCTGGACGTTGACGCAGATCTCGGTCCCGCCGGACATGAGCTTGATCCACGCGGTGTCCGCCCGGCGCGCGAGCGCGTGCGCGAGATCCTGTGCGGCGTGCGGCGTCGCGATCAGCCGGACCATCCATTCGGCCTGCCCGGCCCGTTGCGGATCCGGCAACCCGACGACGCGTAGAGACGCTTCGGCGCGAAGCCGCCGATAGCGCCTCGCGACGGTCTGCGTCGAGACACCGAGGACGTCCCCGATCTTCGTGAACGGCGCCCGCCCGTCGACGTGCAGCGCGTGGACCAGCGCGCGGTCGAGATCGTCCATATCCGTCAGTTTAGGGGGCTTGGCTGGAAGAAATCCGCAGTTTTCCGGTGGTAGCTGGAAGCGGGCTCGGCGGAGAGGCGAAGGTGGCGGCCGACGAAAGGGTCACCTCGTGCCGATCACCACGTACCGCCTCCGCTGGGCCGCACTCGCCGTCCTGCTCACCGCGGAGGCGATGAACCTCCTCGACGCCACGATCGTCCAGGTCGCGGGCCCGGCGATCCCGGCCCCGGCCGCCGCGATCCCATGGTTCACGGCGGCGTACACCCTGCCGTTCGCGGCCTTCCTGATCACCGGCGGCCGCCTGGGCGACGTGTTCGGGCGCGCCAAGGTGTTCAAGATCGGCGTGGCGGGCTTCGCGCTGGCTTCCCTGGCGTGCGCGGCCGCCCCGGACGCGGGAGTCCTCATCGGCGCGAGAGCAGCCCAGGGAGCGGCGGCGGCGTTGGTCATCCCGCAGACGATCGGCCTGATCCGTGCCCTCTTCGACGGCGCCGAGCTCGCGAAGGCCCTCGGCACGATCGGCCCGGTGATGGGCTTGTCAGCGGTCACTGGTCCGCTGCTCGGCGGCTTGCTCACGGAGGCGGTGTCGTGGCGGGCGGCGTTCCTGGTGAACGTCCCACTCGGCCTCGCGGTGCTGCTCGCGGCGCGGTTGTTGCGCGAGGACGGTGTTACGGCGGGGCCGCGGGTCGACCAGGCCGCGCGTGCCGGCACAGGGCCAGGCGGCGAGCAGGCTGCCGTCAGGCCGCAGGTCGACCCGATCGGTATCGCCGGTGCGGCGTCGTGCGAAGACCGGGCCGTCACGCAGCCACAGCCGGACCCGGCGCTTGCCGGTGCGAAGCAGCGCGAAGTGCAAGCCCGGCCCCGGATCGACCCCATCGGCACCGCGCTCGTCGTCGCCGGCACAGCCCTCCTCGTCTACCCCCTCCTCGACCCCACCGGCCCGGACTGGCGCCTGCTCGCGGCCGGCGCCGTCGCCCTCGTGGCGTTCGGTTTCCACCAGCGCCGCACACCCGCACCCCTGGTCGAGCCGAGCCTGTTCACCCACCGCGGTTTCCCGGCGGCGCTCGCCGGGTCGCTGCTGTTCTTCGCGGCGATGACCGGGCTGATGCAGGTGGTCCCGATGCAGCTCCAGCTCGGCCTGGGCGCCGACGTCCGCACCGCGGGCCTGACCCTGCTGCCGCTCTCGGCCGGGCTCGCGGTCGCGTCGTGGTTCGCCGGCGCGCGGCTGGTGCCGAGGTTCGGCGCGCGCGTCATGTTCGGCGGGCTGGCGTTGCTGCTGCTGGGAATCCTCGCCGCGCTCGTGGTCTACGCCTCGGTGCCGGGCTACCCGTGGCCGCTGCCGGTCGCGCTGGCGTTGTGCGGGCTCGGGATGGGCACGTTCACGGTGCCGTTCTTCACCGCGGCGCTGGCCCGCGTCCGGCCGCACGAGACGGGCTCGGCGGCCGGACTGCTCAACGCCGTGCAGCAGCTGGGCGGCACCCTCGGCGTCGCCCTCCTCGGCGGGCTCTACCTGGGCAGCGGCACGGCGACGGCACCGCTCGGCTCGGGTGCCGCGCTGGTCGTCGCCGCGGCCGCCGCCGTGATCCCCCTCAGTAGTCGTCGCGGCCGGTGAACTGCTGCTCCAGCAGCTCGGCCGCGCCGGCGACCAGCTCGAGCGGGTCGATGAACTCGTTGATGTCGAGGTTGATCAGCGGCAGCGAGTGGCGCAGCACGAGGTGCTCGCCCATCACGGCGATCCCGCCCACCACGATCGCCTCGCCGACCTCGGTCAGCACCGAAAGGAGGTCGACCTCGTCGTGCCGCGCGAACGGCGTCGCGATCTGCACCCAGTCCTCGCGCTGGTCGAGGATTTCGCGAGCGATCACGACGATCTGCGCACGCTGCTCGGTGTCGGGCTCGTCGCCGAAGATCAGGCGGATGCGGATCTCGTCGGGCTCGTCGCGCACCACCCGGTACGACTCCCTGATGTAAGCGACCAGATCGCCCCACTGCGCCACGCTTTTCTCCGTTCTCGTGCCTGTGTGCGTGCTCAGCGTAGCGATCAGGGCGCGCCGATCCGGTCGAGATCGGCGAGAACATCGCCGGGCAGTTCGAGTTCGGCGGCGGCGAGGTTCTCCCGCAGGTGCTCCGGCGACGACGTACCGGGAATGAGCAGCATCGACGGCGACCGCCGCAGCAGCCAGGCCAGTGCGACCTGCATCGGCGTGGCCCCGACCCGCGCGGCGCAGTCGTCGAGCAGCCCGGACTGCAGCGGGCTGAACCCGCCGAGCGGGAAGTACGGCACGAAGGCGATCCCCTCGGCGGCGCACTTGTCGACGAGGGGATCGTTTTCCCGGTGCGCGAGGTTGTACTGGTTCTGCACGCACACGACGGGCGCGATGGCCTTCGCCTCGTCGAGCTGCCCGGCGGTGACGTGGCTGACGCCGAGCTGCCGGATGAGCCCCTGCTCCCGCAGTTCCGCGAGCACCCCGAACGGCTCGGCGAGCGACATCTCGACGGGGTAGTCCCCGGCGGCGTTGCTCAGCCGGAGGTTGACGACGTCGAGCGCGTCGACCCCGAGGTTCCGCAGGTTGTCGTGCACGGCCTGGGTGAGCTCCGCCGCCGACAACGCGGCCGGCCACGCCTTGTCCGCACTCCGCCGCGCACCGACTTTCGTGACGATGCACAGGTTTTCGGGGTACGGGTGGAGCGCTTCCTTGATCAGCGCGTTGACGGTGTGCGGACCGTAGTAGTCACTGGTGTCGAGGTGGGTGACCCCGCTGTCGACGGCCTCCCGCAGCACGGCGACGGCGGTGTCGTGATCCCGCGGCGGGCCCCAGACGCCGGGTCCGGCCAGCTGCATGGCGCCGTATCCCATGCGGGTGACCGTGAATTCGCCGCCGAGGGGGTAGGTGCCGCCCAGGTTCGCCATGCCGCTCCTTCGCTTCGATCGCTTGTCGTGACGAGTCTAGGCGGGGCCCTCGCGCGACCGGTTTTGTCGGTGGTGCGCGGTAGCATGGAATTGGGGGCTGCTTACGTCGATTTCCGTTGCGGGGCAAGGGAAATCCGCGGATCGGTTTCACCCGATTCAGCGATGATCTTTCGTACGCCTGTTCGGTAGCGTTGGTGGTGTGGCCGGGAACGGACCTGCGAAAGGAGATCACTGTGGAGACTTGAAGCCCCGCGGATCAGAACCTGCCCAACTGATCTCGCCGGCGAACCAACGCGGCGGTCTCCGCGGTGTTGCCCGCCAAAGCAATGGCCTCGTCGTAAGCCGCCCGCGCCTCCGCACTACGACCCAACCGACGCAGCAAATCAGCCCGAGTGGCATGGAAAGGGTGATAACCGACCAACCGAGACTCAAGACGGCCCACAGCGGCCAGCGCCACCTCAGGCCCGTCAAGTTCACCGACCGCGACAGCCCGGTTGAGCGCGACGACCGGTGACGGATCAAGACGGACCAGCTGATCGTAGAGAGCGAGGACTTGTGACCAATCGGTATCACGCATGTCCCGAGCGGAGGTGTGCACGGCGTTGATCGCGGCAAGGATCTGATACCGACCCGGAGCCACCCCGCTGGCCAGGCGTTCGCGCACCAGCCGATGGCCCTCGGCGATGAGCTCCGCGTCCCAGGCCCCGCGGTCCTGCTCGTCGAGGGCGACCAGTTCGCCGCCCGCCGAGAGACGGGCGGAGCGGCGGGCTTCGGTGAGGAGCATCAGTGCCAGGAGGCCGGTCACCTCGCCGTCCTCCGGGAGGAGGGCGCGGATCAGGCGGGTGAGGCGGATCGCCTCGGCCGTCAGGTCCTGGCGGACGGGGTCGGTGTCCGGGCCGGTCGCCAGGTAGCCCTCGTTGAACACCAGGAACAACACGGCGAGCACACCGGAAACGCGGGAAGGGAGGTCCTCTGCGGACGGCACACGATACGGAATGCGAGCGGCCTTGATCTTGGCCTTCGCGCGGGTGATCCGTTGCCCCATGGTGGTTTCGGCGACCAGGAAGGCGCGGGCGATCTCGGGCACCGTCAGGCCGCCGACCATGCGCAGCGTCAGCGCCAGGCGGGCTTCGGTGGCCAGAGCCGGGTGGCAGCAGGTGAAGATCAGCCGGAGCCGGTCGTCGTCGATGGCGCCGAGGGGGTCGGGTGGGTCGTCGTCGTACACCAGCTGCGCCTCCTTCTGCTTGTCGTCGCGCTTGCTCTCGCGCCGGATGCGGTCGATGGCCTTGCGGTTGGCGGTGGTGGTCAGCCAGGCGCCGGGGTTGGGCGGCACGCCGTCGGACGGCCAGCGCTCGACGGCGGTCGCGAACGCCTCGGCCGCGGCCTCCTCGGCGATGTCGAGGTCGCCGAATCGCCTGGTCAGTGCGGCCACGACTCGCGCCCACTCTTCGTGGTGGACCCGGGTGATCGCTTCGTCGGCGTCGCTCACAGGAACGGCCGGACCTCGATCTTGCGGTCGCAGACCTTCGACGCCTCGGTGGCGAGCCGGAGGGCGACGTCCAGGTCGGGGGCCTCCCACACCCAGACGCCGGCGAGGTACTCCTTCGACTCCACGAACGGCCCGTCGGTGACCACGGCCTGCTCGCCGCGGTTGTCGACGACCGTGGCGGCGTCGGTGGCCGCGAGGCCGCCCGCGAAGACCCAGTAGCCCTCGGCGATCAGCCGTTCGTTGAACTCGCTGATGGCGGGCTGGCGGTCCGTGCTGCCAGGGTTGTCCTTGTCGTCGATCACGGAAACCAGGTACTGCATCCGAAACTCCTCGTCTGTGGTGGTCGGGGACGTCACGCGGTCGCCGGGTACTGCGGCCGGCCGGCGGGGCGGAGGACCTGGGTGGTCACGCCCCTGGAGTCCACTCGCGACTCGAGCAGGTCGAGCGCGAGGTCGGGGCCGTCGGCGGGGAACAGGCGCTCGCCCTGGCCGAGGACGACCGGGACCACGGTCAGGACCAGTTCGTCGACCAGGTCGTTCGCCAGCAGCCACCGGACCAGGGTGCCACTGCCGTGCACCTGCAGCTCGCCGCCCGGCTTGGCCTTCAGCTCGCCGATGGCCGCGGCGAGGCCGGCGGGCCGGGCGGCGGGCAGGACGGTGGTGCCCGACCACGCCGGGTCGGTCAACGTCGTCGAGGCGACGTACTTGGGGGCCTGCTCCAGAGCGACGCCGATCGGGTGCGCGCGCATCTGGTCGACCGTCCCCCAGGAGCGGAAGAACAGGTCGTAGGTGCGCCGGCCGAACAGGAACGCGTCCGCGCGCTGGTAGGTCCGGGTGATGAGCTCGCGGGTCTCGTCGTCGCCCCGGCCCAGGGCCCAGCCGCCGCGCTCGAAGCCGTTGCGGCGGTCCTCGTCGGACGCGCCGCCGTTGCCCTGGACGACGCCGTCGAGGGTCAGCTGGGTCACGGTCGTCAGCTTCATCGGGGTTCCTCCGCTTCCGTGCCGCCCCCGCGGGCGGCCTCACCCCTGCTACGAACGCCACCGCGCCGATCCGACACCGCCGCCGAAACTATTTTTTCGAGGCGGGACACCTCAGCCGCAGAGGCCCTTGCCCCGCAGTACGCGCGTCACCGACTCCTGCACCCTCGACGGCGGCAGCTCCCCGGCCTGCACCGCCTTCACCAGCCGGTCGAGCACCTCGTCCACGCGGCCGCCGGAGGACCACAACGCCTGGTCCGCGCCGGCCTGCAGGGCCTTCAGCACCGCGTCCGGCAAGGAATACTGCGCCGTGATCGCCTTCATCGCGCCGAGGTCGTCCGTGAGGACCGGCCCGGTGAAGCCGAACTCGCCGCGCAGCAGCTGGTAGGCCGGGGGTGCCAGGGACGCCGGGACACCGGCGGTCAGGTCGGGTACGTCGAGGTGGCCGACCATCACCGCGACCGGGCCGTAGTCGGTGAGGTCGCGGTAGGGGACCAGGTCGACCGAGCGCAGTTGCGCGAGCGGCGGCGTCACGACCGTGCCCTTGTGGGAGTCGCCCGAGCCGTGGCCGTGGCCGGGGAAGTGCTTCAGCACCGGCTGGACGCCCGCCTCGCGCAGGCCCTCGGCGAACGCCTTCGCGTACGTCTTCACGCGCGCCGGGTCCGGGCTGAAGGAGCGGTCGCCGATCACGTCGTCGTCCGGGGCGTCGGTGACGTCGGTGTCCGGGGCGAAGTCGACCGTCACGCCGCGGGCGCGCAGCTGGCGGCCGCGGTCGGCGGCGAGGGCGCGGACCTGCTCCGGGGACTTCGTCGCGGCCATCGTCCGGGCCGACGGGAGGTCGCCGTCGAGGTCGTCGATGCGCTGGACGCGGCCGCCCTCCTCGTCGACCGACACCGCCACCGGCACCTTGGCCACCGCCTGGACCGCGGCCAGGGCGCGATCTTTCAACAACGCTGTTGCGTTACCGCCGATGAAGATCCCGCCGACCTGGTGGTCGCGCACGAGGGAGACCGTCGCGGCCGGGTTGTCGCCGGAGACCCCGACGACGACCAGCTGCGCGACCTGGGCGCGGACGTCGAGGCTGCCGGCCAGCGACGCGCAGTCGCCCGGGCGGGCCAGCCTTGACGTCGGGGCCGGCGCCGCGGGCGGGACAGCCGCGCTGAAGGAGGACGGCGGCTGGGAAGCCAGGGGCAGCGCCAATCCGGACACCGTCCGCGGCTGCAGGCCCACGACCAGCAGACACCCGGCCACGAGGGAGAACGCCACCCCGAAGGCGGCAAGACGTCGGCGGTTCATCGGTCCCTTCGGTCGGCTGCGTGCCCCACGACCGTAGTCGACTTCACGGCGTGAAGAACGGCTCCACGGCGGTTAGAGAATTCGTGAAGGCGCCCCCAGCAGAGTGAGGCTGTCGGAAAATGGCTGAGGAGGGCTCGATGGACCAGGTGCGAGTGGCGGCGTGGGCGTCGGACCCGATCGCCCTGACCGGGCTGATCAACCACCTGAAGTCGCGTCCGGAGCTGCTGGTCGTGCCGCGGGCCCGCCGGGCCGAGGCTTCGGTGCTGGTGTTCGCCGTCGGGCAGGTGGACCGGGAGGTCGTTGCCGCGCTGCGGGCCGCGGCCGCCGAGTCGCCGGCCGCCATCGTGCTCGTCGCCGGGCACGTCGACCCCGCGCACCTGAGCGTGCTGGCCGACTGCCACGTCTCCGCCGTGCTGCCGCGGACCGCGCTCGACCGGCTCACCGAGAGCGTGCTCGCCGCCGCGCGGGGGCGCACGACGTCGCTGCGCGAGCAGGTCGAGGCGCTGGCGCAGGAGGGCAGCGGGGCCGCGCTGACGCCGCGCGAGGTGGATGTGCTTCGCTTGATGGCCGAAGGCTGGGACACTGCCGAGATCGCGGGCCGGCTCTGCTACTCGGAGCGGACCGTGAAGAACGTCATCTACGCCATGACCAACCGGCTCAACCTGCGCAACCGGCCGCACGCGGTCGCGTACGCCGTGCGGGCCGGGGTGATCTGAGGGAGCCCGTGCCCACGACCGTTCGCCGGACCGCCGCCGCGGTCGCCGCGCTGACCCTGCTCGCCGCCTGCAGCCCCGCCGAGTCCGGTGACCGGACGAAGCTCACGATCGCGACCTTCGGCGAGTTCGGTTACGCGCCCCTGATCGCGGAGTACGAGAAGCTGCACCCGGACGTCACGGTGCAGAACCGCGTCACCGACTTCGACACCCACCACAAGGGCCTCGCGACGCAGCTCGCCACCGGGCGCGGTGCCGCCGACGTCGTCGCGATCGAGGAGCAGTACATCCCGCAGTACCGGAAGGCGAAGGACAAGTTCACCGACCTCGCGTCCTTCGGTGCCCGCGACCTGGAAAAGCAGTGGGCGCCGTGGAAGTGGGCGCAGGGCACCGACGGGGACTTCGTGCTCGGACTCGGCACCGACATGGGCAGCCTCGCCCTCTGCTACCGGCGCGACCTCTTCCAGGCGGCCGGCCTGCCGACCGACCGCGACGAGGTCGCGAAGCTGATCCCCGACTGGCCCGCCTACGCCGCCGCGGCCGACCGGTTCACGCAGAAGACGCCCGGCGTGAAGTTCGCCGACTCCGCGGGCACCGTCTACACGGCGATGCTCAACCAGTCGCCGGAGAACTACTTCTCCCAGCGGGACGACTCCTTCATCGCCGACACCAATCCCAGCGTCCGCGCGGCTTTCGAGCTCTCCGGCGGCATCGCCGCGAAGGGGCAGACGGCGGCGGCGACCACGTTCACGCAGGCGTGGAACGTCGCGATCAAGCAGGGCTCGTTCGCCACCGTCGCGTGCCCGGCGTGGATGCTCAGCCAGATCAAGGAAGCCGGCGGGGCCGCCAACAAGGGCAAGTGGGACGTCACGACCGTGCCCGGCAGGAGCGGCAACCAGGGCGGCTCGTTCCTGACCGTGCCGAAGCAGGGCACGCACCAGAAGGAGGCGTACGAGCTAGCCCGCTGGCTGACCGCGCCGGAGCAGCAGAAAAAGCTGTTCCTCGCCGAAGGCATCCTGCCCAGCGAACCGTCCGTCTACGAAGACCCGCAGGTCATCGCGCACACCGATCCGTACTTCGGGGACGCGCCGACCGGGCGGATCTTCGCGGCCTCGGCCGACCAGCTGCGGCCGAACTACCGGGGCCTGCACGACGCCGACGTCCGGCCGGAGTTCGGCCGCGCGCTCGGGCGGATCGAGGACAAGACGCAGACCGTCGACCAGGCCTGGGCGCAAGCCGTCCAGCAAGCCCGAGCCCTGCTGAAATAGTGCGCCACCGGCTCGCCCGCTTCGACCGCAAGGTCACGCCGCTGCTGCTCGTCGCGCCGTTCTTCGGGCTGTTCGCCGTCTTCGGCGTGTACCCGCTGCTCTACACCGCGTGGGTTTCGCTGCACGACTGGAACCTCCTGGAAGGCGGCCAGGGCCGGCTCGGCCTCGCCAACTACGGCGAGCTGCTCGCCGACCCGCACTTCTACAACGCGCTCGCCAACACCGTGAGCATCTTCCTGCTGGCCGCCGTCCCGGAATTCCTGCTGGCACTGGGCATCGCGGCGCTGCTCGACCGGCCGCTGCGCGCCGCGACCTGGTGGCGCACCGGGATCCTGCTGCCGAACGTCGTTTCCGTCGTCGCCATTGGCCTGGTGTTCGGGCAGCTGTTCAGCCGTGACTACGGCGTCGTCAACGAAGTGCTCGGCTGGTTCGGCGTCGCGCCGGTCAACTGGCAGGCGACGACGTGGACGTCGCACCTCGCCGTGGCGAGCATGGTGCTCTGGCGCTGGACCGGCTACAACGCCCTGATCTACCTGGCCGCGATGCAGGCCGTCCCGGGCGACCTCTACGAAGCCGCCGAACTCGACGGCGCCTCGCGGTGGCGGACGTTCTGGTCGATCACCGTGCCCGGCATCCGGCCCGCGATCGCTTTCACCGCCGTCGCCGGCACGGTCAGCGGCCTCCAGCTCTTCGCCGAGCCGCAGCTGTTCGACGCCGGCGGTTCCGGCGCCACCGGCGGCAACGACCGCCAGTTCCAGACGCTCGTCATGTACCTCTACGAAAAGGGCTTCACGCAGTTCAACGCCGGGTACGCGGCGGCGCTGACGTGGGTGCTGTTCGTGGTCTGCGCGCTCTTCGCGCTGGTCAACTACCGGCTGGTGCGCCGGTTCGTGGGTGCGCCGTGACCGCGCGGCGCCGCCCGGGCGGCTGGGTGTACGCGGTGCTGACCGGCGTGCTCGGCGCGTCCGTCTTCCCGCTGTACTGGTCGTTCGTCGTGGCCACGCGCGACAACGCGGCGATCGGGGAGCCGGCGCCGGTGCTGGTGCCGGGCGGGCACCTCGTCGAGAACGTGCGGCGCGTCTTCGACACGGTCGACTTCTGGCTCGCCATCGGGAACTCGCTGATCGTCGCGACCACGGTCATGGCGGCCAACGTCGTGCTGGCCAGCCTCGCCGGGTTCGCCTTCGCCCGGCTGCGGTTCCCCGGCCGCAACACGCTTTTCCTGCTCGTCGTCGGCTCGGCGATGGTGCCGGCGCAGCTCGGGGTCATCCCGCTGTACCTCGTCGTCGGCGACCTCGGCTGGTACGGGCGGCTGGAAGCGGTGATCGTGCCGGCGCTGGTCAGCGCGTTCAGCGTGTTCTGGATGCGCCAGGCCTGCGAGAACGCGATCAGCGCCGACCTCGTCGACGCCGCCACCGTCGACGGCTGCTCGATCCTGCGCACCTACTGGCACGTCGCCGTGCCCGCGCTGCGCGCGCCGGCCGCGGTGCTCGCGATGCTCACCTTCATGGCCACGTGGAACGACTACTTCTGGCCGCTCGTGGTACTCGACCCCAACGAAACACCGACCGTGCAGGTAGCCCTGTCACGGCTGGCGAGCGGCTACTACACCGACTACGCGCTGATGCTCACCGGCGCGACCGTCGGCGTCGTGCCCGTCATCGCGTTGTTCGTGCTGCTGGGGCGCTACATCGTCCAGGGAATCCTGAAAGGGGCGCCAGTGTGACCGGACCCGAATTCCCGCCGGGGTTCCTGTGGGGCGCGGCGACCGCGTCGTACCAGGTGGAAGGCGGCGTCGGCGAAGGCGGCCGCGGACCGTCCATTTGGGACACCTTCGCGGCCGCCGACGGCAAGGTGCTCGGCGGTGCGACCGGCGACGTCGCCTGCGACCACTACCACCGCTACCCCGAAGACGTCGGCCTGCTGGCGGACCTCGGCCTCAACGCCTACCGCTTCTCGGTCGCCTGGCCGCGCGTGATGCCGGACGGGCGGACGAAGTCGGCGGCCGGCCTCGCCTTCTACGACCGGCTGGTCGACGAGCTGCTGCGCCGCGACGTCGTCCCGGTGCTGACGCTCTACCACTGGGACCTGCCGCAGGCGCTGGAAGACGACGGCGGCTGGCCGGAACGCGACACCGCCTCGCGGTTCGCCGACTACGCGGTGGTCGTGCACGACGCGCTCGGCGACCGCGTGAACCAGTGGACGACGGTCAACGAACCGTTCTGCGCGGCCTTCCTCGGCTACGGCAGCGGGGTGCACGCGCCCGGCGTCCAGGACTACGACACCGCGCTGGTCGCGGCGCACCACCTGCTTTTGGGACACGGCCTGGCGACGCGCGCGCTCACCGAGCAGGCGCGGCCGGGGCACGAGTTCTCGCTGGCGCTGAACTTCGCCCCGGCGATCCCGGACGGCGACACCCCGGCCCACCGCGAGGCGGCGCGGAAGTTCGACGGCATCCACAACCGGTTCTTCCTGGACCCCGTGCTGGGCAAGGGATATCCCGCCGACGTCGTGGCGGACGTCGAGCACCACGGCGGCCGGTTCGCCGCGGCCGTGCGCGACGGCGACACCGACGTCATCGCGGCGGCGATCGACTGGCTGGGCGTGAACTACTACGCCCCCGCCCGCGTGACCCCGCTCGAAGACCCGTTTGGCGCCGGCAACTGCCCGCTGCCCGGCTTGCGCGGCCTGGACGTGCTGCCCGCGCCGCCGCCGCTGACCGCGTTCGGCTGGGAGCAGTCGCCGGGCACGCTGACCGACCTGCTCCGATGGATCGACGAGCGGTCCGGCGGGCTCCCGTTGGTCGTGGCCGAAAACGGCGCGTCCTTTGTGGACGAGGTGGTCGACGGCCGGGTGCACGACCACGACCGCGTCCACTACTTCGCCGAACACCTGGAAGCGGTGCACGACGCCCTCCGCGGCGGCGCCGACGTCCGCGGGTACTTCGCCTGGTCGCTGCTCGACAACTTCGAGTGGGCGATGGGGTACTCGCAGCGCTTCGGCCTGGTGCACGTCGACTTCGACACCCAGCGGCGGACCGTCAAGGACTCCGGCCGGTACCTCGGCCGGGTCGCGAAGGCCAACGCGCTAGGTGCGCCGCCGGACGGCGTCGGCGACGCCGGAGCGTGAGGGCGTCTCCAGCTTTCCGAGCAGCCGGGCCACGTGCGCCTGGACCGTCCGCCGCGGCAGGGAAAGCTCGGCCGCGATGTCCGGGTTGGACCGGCCTTCGGCGACCAGGCCGGCGATGCGGACCTCGATCGGCGTGAGCGACTCCCAGCCGTGCCCGGGCCGGATCGGCGAGAACACCGCGCCGCGGCGGACCCCGAGGCGGCGCAGCCGGGTTTCCGCGCGCCGCAGGTCCCAGCGCGCGGACAACGCCGTGTAGAGCTCGGCGGCCTCCTCGT
>NZ_JAAGNB010000843.1:0-1945 GCF_010550475.1 Amycolatopsis sp. SID8362 | reverse complement strand
CGCCACCGACCGCCGCAGCTGCCCGAAGGTGACCTCGCGCGCGGGTTCGCCACCCTCCCGGACGCACACCAGCGCCGTGCCGTCGTCGGCGCCGCGGCGCAGCGCGTGCTGCGCCCAGTTCAGCCGCCCGCCGGGGAACCAGCGGGTGCGCGGCATCGGATCGGCGGTGCGCACGCGCGTCCACGGCGTGCTGAAGGCGACGTCGTAGTACTCGGCCACGGAGGTCCAGAACCGGTCCAGGTCCCCGACCGACCACGCCCACAGCGCGTCGTGGTCGGGGAACGGCCGTCCTGCGCGCCGCTCCAGCCAGTTGAGGTACGCGCGCAGCGGGGAGTTCTCGATCCGGTCCGCGGAGGGGCTCCAGAGCACGTCCATACCGGGGAACCTAAAGGCAGCCCGCGGTGCGCGGCGGCGCTGTTGTCCGGGATTTGAGAATCACGTGTGATCGGGTTGAGCCGACCGGCGCACGATCCGCTTGACGACGACGTCTCGAGGAGGCCGGACGCATGAAGCTCGCTCTCTACCTGCCCAACTTCCGCGACGAGGTGACGCTCAAGGAGCTCGAAGACCTCACCGCGCTGGCCGAGGACCTCGACTTCGACTCCGTCTGGACGCTCGACCGGATCGTCGTCCCGGAGAGCTCCGACCGCGCCGAGATGCAGTACCCGTTCGGCATGATGACCGACCTGCCCAAGGCCCTCCCGGTCGTCTCGCGCGGCAAGTGGTTCCAGGGCATGACGCTCATCCCGTGGCTCGCGGCGAAGACCACGAAGGTGCGCATCGGGATGAGCATCATCGACACCCCGTACCGCTCCCCCGGCGTGCTCGCGGCCGAGCTGGCCACCCAGGACCACCTGTCGGGCGGCCGGCTCAACGTCGGCGTCGGCTCCGGCTGGATGCCCGAGGAGTTCGCCGCCGCCAGCGTCCCGCACCTGTTCCCGCGCCGGCACGGCCACGTGCGCGAGACGATCGAGATCATGCAGGGCATCTGGTCCAACGAGCTGTTCGAGTACCACGGCGAATTCGCGGACTTCGAGCTGTCGGGCTTCGGACACAAGCCGATCCAGCAGCCGCCGCCGATCTTCTTCTCCGGCCTGAAGGACCCGAAGCGCTCGGCCAAGCGCATCGCGAAGTACGGCCTGCAGGGCTGGATCGGCATCCAGGACACGCCGGAGGACATCAAGCGCTGGAAGGGCGAGATGGAGCGCGAGCTGGGCGAGCTCGGCCGCGGCTTCCCCGACGGCTTCGAGATGTGCAGCATGATCTGGTTCGTCATCACCGACGAGCCGATGGACCAGACCCCGGCGGGCAAGGCCACGAACCTGCTGGCCGGCAGCGCCCAGCAGATCGAGGACATCCTCAAGCGCTACAAGGACGCCGGCCTGACGATGCCGCTGCTGTGGCCGCCGTTCCGCGACGTCCCGACGTCGAAGACCCTCGACGACCTGAAGCGCCTGACCGAGGAGATCATGCCGAAGGTCGAGTCCTCCTGACGCCGTCCCCCGCGGCGCTGGTCTGGCCGCCGCGCCGCAGGTGAGGCACCATGGGTGCGGGCCGCGGCGTGGCGGCCGGACGGCGGTGAAGGAGTCCGCGATGGATGCGACGCTGCCCGGCAGCCGGCTGGTCCTCGTCGTCGACGACGACCCCCGGGTGCGGACCGTCGTCACCTGGCAGCTGGAAGCCGAGGGGTTCCGGGTCACCGAAGCGGCCGACGGCAGGCGGGCGCTCGAGGCCATCGAGCGCGACCGGCTGGACCTCGTCATCCTCGACCTCGCGCTGCCCGGCGTCGGCGGCCTCGACGTCCTGCGGCGGCTGCGCGACGGCGAGCACGCCGGGCTGCCCGTGATCGTGCTGTCGGGCCGCAGCGGCGAGACCGACCGGATCGTCGGGCTCGACCTGGGCGCCGACGACTACCTCGTGAAGCCCTTCTCCCCCGGCGAGCTGG
>NZ_JAAGNB010000795.1:0-4481 GCF_010550475.1 Amycolatopsis sp. SID8362 | reverse complement strand
CCGGCCTGCTGCTGGCCGGGCTGCTGACCGCGCGGCTCGTCCGCAGGTTCGGCCGCCTGCGCGCGGTGCTCGGCTCGCTGCTGCTGGCGGCGATCGC
Source organism: Amycolatopsis sp. SID8362 (assembly GCF_010550475.1). Taxonomy (NCBI): domain Bacteria; kingdom Bacillati; phylum Actinomycetota; class Actinomycetes; order Pseudonocardiales; family Pseudonocardiaceae; genus Amycolatopsis; species Amycolatopsis sp. SID8362. The sequence continues at coordinate 4,384 of NZ_JAAGNB010000795.1, read as the reverse complement.
GCAGTCCGCGCTGGGCCTGCCGATGGTGCTGCCGCTGGCGCTGCTCGCGTCGTTCGTGATCACCGGGGCGGGCCAGGTGCTCAAGCTCTGCGTCGACTCGTCGATCCAGCTCGACGTCGCCGACGAGGCACGCGGCCGGGTGTTCGCGCTGTACGACACGCTCTTCAACATCACGCAGGTCGCCGCGGTTTCGCTGGCCGCGCTCGTCGTGCCGGACGACGGCCGCGCGCCGGGCCTGCTCATCGCCGCGACGGCCTGCTACCTCGTCGGCGGAGCCGGGTACGCGCTGGCCCGGCGGCGCGCGATTCGCTGACGCAAAGACCCGAACCGGTCACGATGACTGCTCCATTGGCATTAGGGTGACGAGCGATCATTAGTAGGTTCGAGGGACACCGGGGGCACCTGTGACCACCGCGGGCGACGACCGTGCACGGCTCGAAGCACGCAATGCCGCGATGAAGGACCAGATGGACACCCTCCTGGAGAACTTCGAGCGGCAGACCGCGCAGCTGCGCGACGCCCAGGCCGCGGCGGCCGAGACCACCGCGCAGGTGAGCTCGCCCGACGGCCTGGTCCGCGCCACGATCGACGCCGGCGGCAGCCTCGCGAAACTCGAATTCGCCCCGGCCACCTTCGAGCGCACGACTCCCGCGCAGCTCGCGAACACCGTCCAGACGTTGGTGCGCCAGGGATCGTTGCAGGTCAAGCAGAAGATCGCGGACCTGATGGCGCCGATCACCGAAGGCCTGCCGGACCTCGCCGACCTGGTCGAGGGCGCGCCGTCGCTGGCCGGACTGGTGCCGCGGATCCCCGAGTTCGTCGAGGAAGAAGCGCCCGCGCCGCGCCCGGAGTCGTTCGAAGAGGGCGGTTCGATCCTGCGCAACGAGCAGGCGCCGCCTCCGATGCCGGCCCCGAAGCCCGCGCCCAAGCGCGTCCGCCCGCCGCGGGACGACGACGAAGAGCCGCCGTCGTCCTGGATGACGAGGGGCGACTGATGCCGGACGGGGGATCCGGCTTCACCGCGGAACCCGACGCGGTCCTGCGCGCGTCGAACGGCCTGGTCACGGCTGCGGACGGACTCGACAACGCGGTCAAGGCGCTGCAGAGCGCGCTCGCCGCGCAGGGTGAGTGCTGGGGGACCGACGACTCCGGCAAGGAGTTCGCGAAGGACTACGTGCCGGGCGCGCAGGGCGCCGTCGAAGGGTTCACCAACCTCGTGCAGGGGTTGCGGGGGATGCAGCAGAACGTCGCCAAGTCGATGAAGGCCCTCTCGGGCGCCGACGAAGACGTGACGTCCCAGCTGAGCAAGGGGCAATGACGCGTGGGTATGGAGATGCCCGACGCGGTCAAGTGGCTGCTGCCGATCGTCGTCGGGGAGAGCTGGCCCGAGGGCGACGAGACCAAGCTGCGCGCGCTGCGCGACGCGTGGCACACGGCGTCGACCGCGATCGCGCCGGCGTCCGAAGCGGGCAACCAGGCGGCATCCGGCATCCGCGACAACTGGACCGGCGACGGCGCGGACGCGTTCGCCGAGCAGTGGAAGAAGTTCGTCGAGGGCGACGAGGCGTACTTCAAGCAGCTGGCCGACGCCGCGAAGGCTCTCGGCGATTCGTGTGATCAGACGGCGTTGGACGTCGAGTACACGAAGTACATGATCATCATCTCGCTGATCGTCCTGGCCGCCCAGATCGCGGCGATGATCGCGGCGGCGGCGGTCACGTTCGGCGGCTCGACGGCGGGGATCGCGCCGGCCCAGATCGCGACCCGGATGACCGTGCAGATGCTGTTCCGGCAGCTGCTCGAGAAGCTGGCCCAGCAGGGGTTCAAGCAGCTCGCGAAGGAGCTGCTGGAGAAGCTGCTCAAGCAGGGCCTCAAGAAGATCGGCATGGAGGTCCTGAAGAACGAGGCCATCAACCTCGGCATGGACGCGGGTATTCAAGGCCTGCAGATGGCGAAGGGCGACCGCAAGGACTGGGACTGGTCGAAAACTTCGGACGCGGCGATCTCCGGCGCGGTCGGCGGCGTCGTCGGGGCGGCTTCGGGGTCTATCGGGCGTGGGGCGACCGAGGGGTTGTCGCACAGTGCCGGTGGTCAGGTCGCGGACGCTGCGATGCGTGCTGGGGCGCGGGGCGCGGTCGAGGGTGTCGCGCAGACTGTCGGGCAGGCGGCGGTTACGGGGGACCTCGGGTCGTTGACGCCGGAGCAGCTGCTGATGGGCGCTTCGAGCGGGGCGGTCGGGGGTGCTGTCGGAGGGGCGAAGGAGCAGCTGCATTCGGTTCACGAGGCGAACATTCCGGGGGCGGATGCGGATTCGGGGTCTGATTCTGGGTCTGATTCCGCGTCTGGCTCGCGGCGGGAGTCGGAGGATCGGGCGGAGTCGGCGCCTGAGTCGCGTGGTGAGGAGTCCGAGGGGCGGTCGGAGTCGCGTGAGTCGGCGCCTGAGTCGCGGGGTGAACAGCCTCGGCAGGAGTCCGCGCCTGAGTCGGGCGGCGAACAGCCGCGACAGGAGTCCGCACCCGAATCGCGCAGCGAACAGCCGCGACAGGAATCTGCGCCCGAGTCACGTGGCGAACAGCCGCGACAGGAGTCCGCACCCGAGTCACGCGGCGAACAACCTCAGACTCGGCAAGAGTCCGCACCCGAATCGCGAGGTGAGCAACCTCCGCAGGAATCTGCGCCCGAGTCGGGCGGCGAACAGCCGCGGCAAGAGTCCGCGCCAGAGGTGCGTAGTGAGTCGGCGCCCCAGTCGCGGGGTGAGGAACCCGAGGCTCGGCAGGAGTCCGCGCCTGAATCGCGGAGTTCCGAACCCGAGGTGCGTCGGGAGCAGCCGTCGTCCGCGCCCGAGGAGCCGCGTTCAGAACCCGAGACTCGTCGAGAGCCTGAGACGCAGCAACGCGCGGAGAGCGCCCCGGTCGCCCACCAACTCGAATCGCATCGAGCAGCAACGGAACCCCAGGGCGGCTACGGCATGGCGCCGCCCCCGGGAGCAGGCCCGGAACTCGGCCGCCAGAGCGGCGGACGTCCGCAGGACAACGTCGGGGCAGCGGGTTTCACGGGCGGCCAGAACCAGCCGTTCGCGGCCGACGCCGGACCGGCGCCGGTCCAGGGCGGTGGGTCGCCACAGTCTCCGGGCGGGTTCACGCCACCCCCGCCATCGGGCATGCCAGGCGGCGGACAGGGGGCGATGCCGTCTCGCGGTGGCGAGCAGCCGCGGATGGCGGATCCGCGCCGGATGATGCAGGGGCCACCGCAGCCGGGGTTGCCAGGTGGGCAACGGACCGGCCGACCGCAACCTGGCGGCCCGGTTCCCCACGGTGGGCAGGTTTCGAGTGGCGGGCAAGGGGTTCACTCCGGTGGGCAGCCGCCGCAACCGGGTGGTCAGCCACCGCGCGGCGGACAACCGCCTCAGCCGGGCGGGCGGCCGCCGCACGCTGCGCAGTCTTTTCAGCAGGGTGGCCAGCCACTTCCGCAAGGTCAGCCACCCCACGGCGGCCAGCCACACCAGCTCGCCGGGCAGCCACCACACACTGCGCAGCCGCACCCGCAAGGCGGGCAGCCACCACACGCCGGGCAGCCACGTCAGCAAGGTGGGCAGCCACTCCAGCCCAGCGGACAGCCGCCACACAACGGCCAGTCGCTACAGCCGGGTGGCCAGCCATCACACGGTGGGCAGCCGCACCCGCAAGGCGGGCAGCCACCGCACAACGGGCAGCCACTCCAGCAGGGCGCGCAGTCACCACACGGCGGGCAGCCACTCCAGCAGGGCGGGCAGCCACCGCACAGCGGGCAACCACTTCAGCAGAGCCGGTCGCCGCTCGGTGGGCAGCCGCATCAGCAAGGTGGGCGACCGCCGCAGGGTGGGCAGCCGCCGCGGCAGGGTGGGCCGGTTGCGCAGGATCCGCGGTGGTTGCTGCACGGGGGGCAGCCGCCGGTGCCGGGTGGGCCGGTGGTTCGTGGTGGGCAACCGCACAGTGGTGGGCAGCCGCAGGGCGGGCCGCCGCACAGTGGCGGGCCTCAGGGTGGGCCGCCGCAGAGTGGTGGGGCTCAGGGTGGGCAGCCGCCGGTTCAGCACGGGGGGCCGTCGCATCCTCGGGGGCCTGGTGGGCAGCCGCCGCAAGGTGGGTTGCCGCCGCATGATTCGCGGCGGATGCCGCCGATGGGTGGGCAGCGGCCTGCCGGGTATCCGAATCAGCCTCGGGGGCCGCAGGGGCCGGGGCCGCATCCTGGTGGGCGTCCGCCGATGCCGCCTCCGCCGGGTGGGCGTCCACCGATGCCGCCTCCGCCGGGTGGGCGTCCACCGATGCCTTCGCACGATCCTCGGGTGGGGCCGCCGCGATTCGGGGCGCCGCAGGAGCAGTTGCCGCGGGGGCTGTTCGAGCCGCCT